>JANOOM010000656.1:0-5853 GCA_031421335.1 Armatimonadota bacterium | reverse complement strand
CGACGTACAAGTGATTGCCGGCCGCCGCCGCCGGATGCTCTTTCTGTTCTTGGAGGTTCGTTTCGGCGCTGATGATGATGGCCTCGATCTCGGGGTCGGTCAGAACCGTGTCTAGGTCCACGCTGACGGCGGCCCCAAGCTCCTCGGCCCTCCTGGCGGCCCGCGCTGCGTCGTGGTCCCAGACGGTCTTGCACCGGAAGTCGGGGCGGCCCTTGAGGGCGTTGATGAAGCCAGGGGTATGGATATGCGCGCACCCGGCAAAGGCGACGGTTGTCATGGAAAGTTGTCCCTTCGGAAATGGTCCTGCGCTCATCATATCCGCCGCTCGACAGCGAAACTCCTGCCTTGTTTAAACCACGCCGCGCGCGGCTATGTCTCGGATAACAAAAAAGCGAAGAAAAAGAAGTTAAGAAAGCAGGTGCTGCCCGTAACCGAATGCCGCCCGGGATGAGCGTTTCGCCGACAACCCCCTCGTCACGGGAGACCCCCATATCCGGTTCTATGCCGGCGCCCCCCTTGTAACGCCGGATGGGCACGCGCTGGGGACGCTCTGCGTGATTGACCGCGTGGCGCGCGTGCTGACCCCCGGACAGCGGGACACTCTGGCCGTCCTGAGCCGCCACGTCGTGGCACAACTGGAACTGCGCCGCCACACCGCCGCCCAGAAGCGGCTTCTGAAAAAGCACGAGAACGCGGAGACGCGACTGCGGCTGCTGGAAGCGGCCGTGGAGAACGCTAGCGACGTGATCCTGATCACGGAAGCGGAGCCGTTCGGCCTGCCCGGTCCGCGTATCGTCTATGTCAACCCCGCGTTCACCCGCAACACGGGGTATCGGGCCGAGGACGTCCTGGGCAAAACGCCCCGCATCTTGCAGGGGCCGGGCACCGACCCGGCCATCAGGGCGCAGATCCGGGCCGCGCTGGAAGGGTGGAAGCCAGTACGGGTTGAACTCCTGAACTACCGCAAGGACGGCTCCGAGTTCTGGGTGGAGCTGAACATCGTCCCGATCACAAATGAGAAGGGGTGGTGTACGCACTGGGTCTCGGTACAGCGTGACATCAGCGCTCGCAAAGCTCAAGAGCAGACGAGGGAAAGCGCCCATCTGGAGATGGAGCGCCGGGTCGAGGAGCGCACCGGCGAGCTGGCCGCCGCCAACGCGGCCTTGCAGGCCGAGATCGCCGAGCGCAAAGTCTTGGAGGAGCAGCGGGAGATATTGCTGAGTGAAGCCCTGGAGCGGTCGGAACACGACTCGCTGACGGGGTTATGGAATCACCGCGGGTTCCAGCAGCGTCTGGAAGCCGAGGCGGACCGCGCCCAGCGCGCGGGTGGCCGCCTAGCGCTCGTGGTGATGGACGTGAACAACTTCAAGTTCTTCAACGACGTTTACGGCCACACCGTCGGCGATGACGTTCTGCGGCAGGTCGCTCAGGCGCTGCGCGGCTGCTGCCGGTCCTATGATACACTTGCGCGTTTTGGAGGTGATGAGTTCGCGCTGCTGGCCTCGGTCTCGGGGATGGAAGATGCGGTGCGTCTCGCCGGGCGACTGCAAATCGCCTTGGACGGCCTGGGGTACTGCCCGCCCGGTTACGACACGGTGATCCCCATCGGCGCGACTCTGGGCATGGCCATTTTCCCTGAAGAGGCGGCCACCCGCCTGGAAGTGTTGGAACTGGCCGACGCGCGCCTGCGGAGCGCGAAGGCGGGTGGGGGCACCAAGGAAGTGCTCGTGGAGAGTTTCCGCGCGAAGTTCACCGGGACGCGCGCCGGGTTCCCGATGTTGAGCGCACTCGTCAACGCGGTGGACGTCAAAGACCGCTACACGCGCCGCCATTCCGAGGATGTCTTGGTCTACAGCTTGCAGATCGCCCAGGAGATTGGCTTGGATGAGGCGACTCAGCAGACGGTCGCAGTGGCGGCACTCCTCCATGATGTGGGCAAGATCGGGGTGCCGGACGAGATCCTCCGCAAGCCGGGCCGGCTCACCGCCGCGGAGTTCGACGCCATCCGGCAGCACCCCGAAATGGGGGCCAGGATCGTCGGCGCCGTGTCCGGCTTTGAGGAAACCTTGGGGGCCATCTTACACCACCACGAGCGGTGGGACGGCGGAGGATACCCCGGCAGGCTGGAAGGCGAAGAGACGCCCCTCATAGCCCGGCTCATGGCCGTCGCTGATGCCTACTCCGCCATGACGACTGATCGCCCGTACCGGAGGGGCATGGGAGCCGCCGCTGCCCGGCGGCTTCTGGACACTGGGGCCGGCAGCCAGTGGGACCCGGTATGCGTCCAGGCTTTCCTGGCAGCGCGGCTCGCCTCGACCTCCTGAGCCGCATCACACACCAATCCGGGGCGGGTGCAGGGGCGGCACTTCCGCCGCCGGACCACGCTCTTGCAGGGGCATCGTGCGTTCTCCAATGGTTCGACAGAGCTGTCTCGCGCCCTCAATGAAGAGGGACTGTTGAAAACAGCCGCGCTTGGTCTCAACGACGATGATCCAGCGCAAGGAAAAGCCGCCCGCAGACTGACCTGCGAGCGGCCTCATCCCCACAAGAAGCTTCTAATCCAGCGCCAGCAGCATGTCCAGGTCGAAATCGGCCTTGCGGATCTCGTCCTCCAGCCCGTCTACCGGCGGCTTTGTCCGCACCAGCTTTTCCAATGTCTCGTACAGCTCGGCGGGCGGGTTGACCGAGATCACCATCACGACCTCGTTGTTCTCGTCCACATACAGCTCATCAAAGCGGTTCGAATCCGGGTCGCCGTGGAACAGGCCGCCTTTGCCCCCCTGTGGGTCCCCGAACAGCTCGAAGTGGATGTCCAGCTCGTCGGAAAAGAAGTTCGGGATGTGGTCGTAGGCGACCCGCTGTCCGGCCATGTTCGCCCCGGCGATCTCCCCATGCCACAGCGCGTTGTTCCAGTGCTCGACGCGCCACTGCTTGCCCAGGACGGGGTCCTGGAAGCCCGCCACATCGCCCGCCGCCCAGACATCAGGCGCGCTTGCCTCCAAAAACTCGTTCACCAGGACGCCATTCTTCTTTTCGTCCACGTCCAGCCCCGACGCCAGCGCGAACTCCAAGCTCGGTTTGACGCCCACGCCGACCAGAACGTAGTCCCCGCCGATGACCTTTCCAGCCTTGGTCTTGACGCCCGTGGCCGTGATCTCCGTCACTTCGTCACCCAAGATGACCTCAGCGCCGGCCGCTTCCAGCTTCTTCTTCAGGAACGCGCCGTATTCAGGGGAGGCGAACTTGCTCCACAGGTGGTCGGTCGGTTCGATGATCGTCGCCTGCCCGCCCTTGGTCACGAAGTCTGCGGCCACTTCAACGCCGATGTAGCCGCCGCCGACCAGGACGATCTTCTGGCCGAGGTGCGCCCCGATGGCCTCGCTGTCTTCGCGCGTCCGCAAGGTCCGCACGTTCGGCCCGTCCGCGCCGGGGATGTCCAGTTTCTTCGGCGCCGAGCCGGTGGCGATCAGCAGTTTCTCATAAGAGACCGTGTCGCCGCTGTCCAGCGTGATCGTCTTCGCCGCCGTGTCGGCGCCCGTCGCCTTCGTCCCCGTCATCAGGGAGACCTTGTTATCCGTATACCAGGCGTCGGGTTGGACGGGCAGGACGTCTTCGGCCTTCGCCTCGCCGCGTAGGTACTCTTTGGAGAGCGGCGGGCGGTGATAAGGCGCGTGCGGCTCGGAGCCGATAATCAAGATCGCGCCGTCGGCGTCATACTTGCGGATATTCTCGGCTGCCGTCGCTGAGGCGAGGCCGCCGCCGACCAGGACGTACCGGGCGGAATGGGATGCCATGAGGGTTTGCCCTTTCTACGGAACAGTTGGGTAATACTCTAAGCTTACCCAGCGGCATGGGGTGTCAACCGCTCACCCGCCAGGCTGCAGCAGTTCGTCCACGGTGACAAACCGAAAGCCGCGTGCCTTCAGGCGCTGGATGATCTGCGTCAGGATGACCAGCGTCTGCGCGCTGCCGTCGTGCAGCAGGATGATGCCACCATCGCTGATCATGTCCAGCGTCCGCGTCTCGATCACGCCCGTACCCGGATCGGCGTAGTCGCCGGGGTCATCGCTGTAGAGGATCATCTTGTAGCCCAGTGCCTCCACCGACTCTGCCACATTGCGGTTGTACTCGCCGCCGGGTGGCCGGAACAAGTGCGGGGCGCGGCCCGTGATGTGCCTCAGCACGTCCCCACAGGCCTTGATCTCCGTGTCCACATACTCCGGCGGGATTTTGATGAGGCTGACGTGGTCGTAGGTGTGGTTGCCCACCTCGTGGCCCCCGGCCACCTCCGCCCGGATCAGGTCCGGGAATCGCTCGGCCTGCTCGCCCACCACAAAAAAAGTGGCATGGACGCCGTTCTGCTTCAAGATCTGGAGCAGCTTCGACGTATAAACCGGGTGCGGGCCGTCGTCAATGGTGAGCGCGATCTCAGGCCGGTTCGGGTCCCCGCGCAGCACGTCGTTGATGCGCAGGCCGCGCAGCAGCATGGTCTGGTGCTGCGCGACAAGCTCCAGGCCGCTCTTGTAGATCTCGTGCTTGGCGTTGAGCCAGTATTTATCCCGCTCCCCTGCCACCAGCGCCAGCGCCTCGGCGGCGGGCAGCAGATTGGGCGCCACCTCGCGGCGAAGCGCGGTGTTCTGCGGCAGCCTGGACCTCACGCGGGCCGGGTTCGGGACGACGGCGCGGGGCGCCGGGGCGCTCTGAGCGCACGCGGCGAGGCCGCCCAGGAGGGACACGGACAGGCCGAAGGCTGCTTTTCTTATTGTCATAGGTGTTTCTTTCTCGTTGCTCACAGAAGTGGGACCAGCCAGCCGATGAGTTCGAGGGTGGTCTCGACCCCAGTTGGAGTGTCCCCCAGGAACAGGTGCGCGAACCAGTCCGTCACCAGGGGTGGACGTGAAGTAAGGTCCGCGAGGTGTGCCGAGACGCCGCTGCTGGGAGGCATCGGCCCGTCGCTGACGGCCCAGACCCTCTCCAGTATCGTCCACGAGGTGGTCCCAACGATGAAGGCCGCCTTCAGTTCATCGCCCGCCTCGAGCGCGGCCCTCACTTTGATGTCGGCGCTCTGGAGCCAGTAGTTGATGCCTTGCCGCTCCGCGTCCGGCAAGATGCGCCTATCTAGGTAGGCGTAGACCTCCATCGGATGCCGTTCTCCGTGATCGGGTCGGCACAGGGCGCGAAGAAGTCGCGCTCCACACCGACGATTCGAAACCCGCACTTTTGGTAAAAAACGAGCGGCCCGAGGCTGGAATTGCCGGTGCCGACGGTGATCTCCCTGGCCCCCATCTGCGCCGCCCGGCGGGCCGCGTCGGCGATCAGGCGCTTGCCGACGCCCTGACCCTGCCAGCCTGGGGCGACGGCGATGTTCTTGATCTCCGCCGAATCCGCACCGGCCTGTAGGACATAAACCGCCACAATGCTTTGCGCCACGGTTGCGACGACGCACACACCCTCCCTCAGATACGCGGCCACTAAATCGGGCGCGGGATCGTCATAGCAGCGCGCATGCCTCCGCCGCCAGCCAGAACAGCTTTGCGCGCGCCGTCCCGTGCTTCTGCCAGTTCCGCCCGTCCCACACTTCGCCGCCCAGGTCGTCGCCGCCGTACAAAAGCTGCCCGAACTCCACGGCGCGGAACTGGGCCACGGCGAAGAAGGCCGCCGCCTCCATTTCCACCGCCAGGCAGCCCTCTTCCCGGCGCCGCTTGACTCTCTCGGGGGTCTCGCGGTACAGCGCGTCCGTCGTCCAGGTCCTCGTCTTCAGATACTCCGTCCCCGCCGACTTCAAAACCGCCTCGATGGCGGCGACGGCGCGCGGACTTGCTGCGACCTCGCGCGCGGGCGGCAAATAGTGGT
>JANOOM010000655.1:0-2394 GCA_031421335.1 Armatimonadota bacterium | reverse complement strand
TCGTCGGCGACGGCAACGGCTACGTTGGCGCGGGACTCGGCAAAGCGCGCGCTATCCCCGACGCTATCCGCAAGGGCGTGGAAGCGGCTCGCCGTAGCCTCATCCACGTGCCGATGGTCGGCACGACCATTCCGCATGACGTCCTGCTCCGGCAGGGTGGGGCGGAAGTCCTGATGAGGCCCGCTTCGCCTGGTACGGGCGTCGTAGCCGGTGGCTCAGTGCGCGCTATTCTGGAAGCCGCGGGCGTCAAGGACGTCTTGGCGAAGTCGCTCGGCTCGTCCAATAAAGTCAACACGGCCTGGGCGACGATCGCAGCCTTGAAGCAGCTTAAGCGGGCAACCGACGTGGCACGCCTGCGCGGTCTGAACGTTAATGACCTGGTCTCCAAGGCCGTTGCGGACGCTTCGCGCGAAGCAGAGCAGGAAGACTCGGCGCAGGGCATCGGCAGTGTCGTTTCCGACGCCCCGGTAATCATTCAGCCTTCCGTCGTCGAAGCGCCTCCGGTCGAGGCACTGACGATGGAAACACCTAGCGCCGCCGCGCAGCCGGCAGATGCTGCCGCGCAGCCGGTGGATACCACCGATGTCGCGCAGCCCTCGCCTGTGGCCAGTGTGGCCGAAGGAGCAGCTTAACTTATGGCCGACTTGAAGATCACCTTGACCCGTAGCTTGATCGGCTACGAGAAGGGCCAGCGGCTCACCGCCCGTGCCCTCGGCCTGAACAAGATTGGGTCCAGCGTCACCCAGCCGAACACCGCCCCCATCCGGGGTATGATCAAAAAGATCACACATGTTCTCACCGTTGAGACGGCCGAAGGCGAGCTGGTGTCAAAGCCCGCGCCGAAGATCGGCCGCAAGAAGCATTACGGCCCCCATGAAGGGCTTGGAGTTGGACAATGAATCTCTCTGAACTAAAGCCCAACGAAGGCGCACGCAAAGTACGCAAGCGCATCGGGCGTGGTCCTGGCTCCGGCACAGGCAAGACGTCGGGCGGTGGCCACAAAGGCGACAAGGCGCGCGGCAACACGAAGCCCGGCTTTGAGGGGGGCCAGACGCCGCTCCACCGCCGCCTCCCGCAGCTCCGGGGTATCCCAGGCAAGGGCGGCTTCAATGCCCCCCCAAAGACCGCTTTTTCCGTCGTCAACCTGAGCGCACTAGAGCGCTTCGAGGATGGAACGACGGTGACGCTCGAGACGCTGCACGAGACCGGGCTAGTCGGCGATCTGAAGGCGGGCGTCAAGATCCTCGGCAACGGCGAACTGACGAAGAAGCTGACCGTGCGTGCGACGCAGTTCTCCAAGAGCGCGCAGGAAAAGATCACCGCCTTGGGCGGCACGGTCGAGATCGTTTAGTGTTGTTCCCGGTCTCATTGAGGCAAACCGATGGCTGTTAAAAGACCCACCACAAATCCCGCGCCCGCCCCTGGAATCGGGGGTGGGCGTAGGCTATCCGCAGCGCCCCGCACGTCCAACACGCCTTTCATCGAGGCGATGGCGGCGGCTTGGGCGATTCCCGAGCTTCGGCGCCGGCTGCTTTTCGTCTTCGCCATGTTCGGCGTCTACGTCATCGGTCTGCACATCCCACTGCCGGGCATCAGCTCTGGTGCTATGGACACGCTGTTCAACAAATCCGGTGGCGGCATTCTGAACCTAGTAGATGTGTTCTCGGGCGGCGCCTTGAAGAAGTTCACTATCTTCGCCATGGGAATCGTTCCGTATATCAACGCTTCTATCATCATGCAGCTCCTGACGTTCGCTATCCCCTCTTGGCAAGAGATGTCCAAGGAAGGCGAATCGGGGCGCAAGCGCATCGCGCAGTATACGCGCTACCTGACGATGGGCCTGGCACTGGCGCAGGCCACTGGCTTCGTGATCTATCTGCGCGGCAACCACGTTCTGAGCAGCTCAATTCCGATGAGCTTCGAGATCATCTTAACGATGATCGCCGGCACCGCGTTCCTCATGTGGCTCGGCGAGCAGATCACAGACAAAGGCATCGGCAACGGCGTCTCGCTGATCATCTTCTGCGGCATCATGGTTCGGCTGCCCAGCCAACTTGTCGGCGTGGCTGCGGGGGTAGTCGCTGGGACGATCAAGCCCTGGCAGGTCTTGATCCTGGTCATTGCGTTCTTCGCTACCGTCATCGGCGTCGTATTCGTAACGCTGGGCCAGCGCAAGATCCCCATCCAGCACGTCCGCAAGATCGTCGGCAACAAGATGTCTCAGGGTGGCACGTCGTACCTACCCTTCAAGGTGGCACAGGCGGGCGTCATCCCGATCATCTTCGCTTTGTCCATTCAACTTTTGCCGGCGACATTTGCGACTTTCGTGCCCAAGACTTCGGCCCTCTCACCGCTGCTGACCAAGGCTTCGGCCATTATGCAGCCAGGGTACAG
>JANOOM010000654.1:0-3493 GCA_031421335.1 Armatimonadota bacterium | reverse complement strand
CAGGGAGGGGTCGGCGCTTGCGCCGGGGGTAGGCCCGCCATCTCCAAAAGCGCACGGGCCAGGGCGTAGGCCGCGTCGGGGGTCGCCAGAGTCAGGGCCGCCGTCCCCATCGCCTTCAAGCGCACCATATCGCCGAGCAGGGCGCGAATCTCGGACAGCAGACGCGGGCCGGTCAGTTCACCGCTCGGCAGGATGATCGCCGCACCCGTATCGGCAGACCGGCGGGCGTTGCGAGTCTGCTCGTCGCCGCCGGTCGGCACCAGCGGGATGAACAAAGCCGGCTTGCCCAGAGCGGCCACTTCCGTCACCGTCCCCGCCCCACTGCGGCCCACGACAAGGTCGGCCAGTGCGAAGAAGTCGGCGATCTCAGCGCCGACGAACGGGACGACGTAATAGCGCCGCTGTTCGGCAGGCGCGAGGCTGGCCCGAACCTGCTCCATATGTTCGCCATCCTGCTTGCCGCACTGATGGATGACACGGCAGAATGTCAGCAGATCGGGCAGAGCCGCCTCGACGGCGCGATTGATGCTCTGTGCCCCCAAAGCGCCGCCGGTGACATAAACGGCAGGAAGGGCGTCATCGGCCGCATCAAAGTCGCAAAGGGCAATGGCCTGCGCCCGGTCGCCGCCGAAGATCGCCGACCGGACGGGATTGCCGGTCACGAACGTCTTGGCCCGCAGTTTGGGCGGCAGGTCCGAGGCCGCACCCTCGAAGGTCAGCGCAATCCGGGTGGCGAAGCGGGCGGCAATCCGGTTCGCCAGGCCGACCTGAACGGTCTGCTCGTGGATCAAGACAGGCCGACGCAGCAGGCCCGCCGCGATGACCGGCGGGACAGAAACGTAGCCCCCGGTCGCCAGCACCACATCGGGCCGGAAGCGGCGCACCTCGCCGATGGCTTCTTTGATGCCGACGGGGACGCGGAAAGCGTCGGCCAGATTCTTGATCGTCAGCAGCCCGCGCAGGCTCGCCGCCCGTCGCAGCTTGCCGCTCTGAACGCCGACGAACGGGATGCCGGCCGCTTCGACCAGCCCCTGCTCGACGCCTTGGCGGCTGCCGACGTAGCGGAACTCGGGCGCCCAGTCTTGGCCCAATGCCATTCCCTGGAGCGTCTGGATGACGGCCAGAGCAGGGGAAACGTGGCCGCCGGTGCCACCACCGGTGACGAGTATCTTGATGGTCCTCACGAGTCGCGGAACGCCCCCCGGTCGCGCCGGGCCTCGTCGCGCCGGGCGCGGTCCAGGCGGCGGATGGTGGCGGAGGCCGACGATGGAGTCACCGAAGGACGGTCGCGGACGCCGTCGTCGGGGCGGCTCCAGCGGCGGTTCCAGTCGTCCTCGTTCGGCTCGATCTTGTTCTGCACCGGCCCCTCGGGCCCGTCGGGGAAGGACGAGATGTTCAGCAGGATACCAATGCCGAGCATCATCAGAACCAGCGACGATCCTCCGTAGGAGATGAACGGCAGTGGGACGCCCGTATCTGGGATGCTCGCCGTTGCCACGGCCATATTGATCAGGGCCTGCACGCTGATGAGTGTCGTGATGCCTGCCGCCAGCAAGGCGCCGAACGGGTCGCGCGTCCGGTAGGCGATGCCGAAACCGCGTGCGGCGACGAAGACAAACAGGGCGACCAAGGCCAAAGTCCCGATCAGGCCCCACTCCTCGGCGATGACCGGGAAGATGAAGTCGGTGCGCGGCTCGGGGATGAACAGCTTTTCGCGGCCTTCGCCCAGCCCCATGCCTCCTACCCCGCCGGACCCCAGGGCGATCAGCGCGTGCCAAACTTGATAGCCGGTCGCGTACTGGTCGGCCTTCGGGTTCAGGAAGGCGGTGATGCGGTGCGCCCGGTATGGCTCGAGGGCGACGAACAGCGAGACGGCGACGGCGGCCACCCCGAAGATCGCGCCCAAGTGGGCGGGCCGCGCCCCGGCCAGGAACAGCAGGACCAGGCCCGTCACGCTCAGGACCAGGGCGGTACCGAGGTCCGGCTCCTTGGCGATGAGCGCGGCCAGCATCCCGATGACGATGAGCGGCGGCACCAGCCCCTGCTTCGGGTGCGTCTTGATCTTGAGGCTCCCCGCCGTGACGCGGGCCAGATACAGCACCAAGGCCAGCTTCGCCAGTTCGGACGGCTGGAACCGGATCTGCCCGTGCCCCAGCCACCGGCGCGCGTGGTTGACGGTGATGCCGACATGCGGAATCAGCACGGCAATCAGCAGGAAGGCCGAGATCGCCAGCCCGATGACGGCCACCTTGCGCCACTTCCAATAAGGCAGCCGGCTGGCCCCGAGCAGCGCGAGCAGGCCGACGCCCGCCCATCCGGCCTGCATCTTGACGAAGTGGAACGAGTCCCCGTGCAGCTTCTCGACGGCGATAGCGTAGGAGGCATCATAGACCGAGACGATACCGACGCCGAGCAGCAGGAAGGTCAGCCAAAGCAGCAGGCGGTCCATCGGCTGGCGGTGGGAGGGGTTGAGCGCGGAGGGGGCGTCCCGGCTGTCATCGCGGCTGTTATCGCGGCTGTTATCGCGCGGGTTGTCCCGAGGGCGGCGGTCTGGGCTGCGGCTTGGTTTGGTGGCGCTCATGGTTGTTGTGGTCTCTCGGAACCCACCCCGCTGCGAGCAGCGACCCTCCCGAAACGGGAGGGTGGGCTGGGAAGGTGGTCGGTCGGTTTTGCGTGATGATTGCGTGGCTTCTCTGTTAAGTACTTGTGCATATGTAATCAGGTATTTTTAGTTGCGGCCTGAGAAGAAAACTACACTCAAAATACCGGGAAACATATGCGTAACTACTTAACATGAGTTCTTGAAAGGCCCGGCCAAGAAGATAAAACCCAACAACTACCTTCCCGCTCACCCTCCCGTTTCGGGAGGGTCGCTGCTCGCAGCGGGGTGGGTTCTCACCGCCGCCTTGAACTGGTCGCCCCGGTCCTCGAAGTCCCGGAACATGTCGAACGACGCGCAGGCCGGGGCCAGCAGCACGGCATCCCCCGGCTGCGCCTGGGCCGCCGCCGACGCCACAGCGTCTCGCAGCGTCGCGGCGTTGTGGACGTTCTCGTAGCCCGCCGCCCGGCAGGCCGTCTCGATCTCCGGGGCGGACCGCCCGATGAGCACGAGCGCGCGGACGTTGTTCCTGACCACGGCCTCGGCCAATGTCGCCACGTCGCCGCCCTTGAAGACGCCCCCGGCGATAACGACCTTCGGCTCCGGCAGGGCCTCTAAAGACTTCTCAAATGCGGCGGCGTTCGTACACATAGAATTGTTGATGTACCGGACGCCACCGACCGTCGCCACATATTCCAGCCGATGCACGACGCCGGTGAAGGTGGTGGCGACTTGGCGGATGGGTTCAATGCCGACGCCGAAGGCGGTCGCCATCGCCGCCGCCGCCATGATGTTTTCCAGGTTATGCTGGCCGGGCAGCTTGATCTCCGACACTTTGCAGAGTTCATAATCCTGCACGGGCGCGTTGCGGGTGGACTCCACAATGATGTTCTC
>JANOOM010000653.1:0-3532 GCA_031421335.1 Armatimonadota bacterium | reverse complement strand
GGGCGGCAGGGCCGGTGCCGGCCGCGCCCATTGCGCCGAAGCCAACTCCCACACCGCCTCTCGCAACTTTGCTGAGGACGATCCCGCAACACGCCGTCCTGGCCCAAGTCAAAACTCCTGCCGACATAGACGCCCTCATCGCCTCGATGAAGAAAATAGGGCTGAATGAGCTGTGGCTGGACGTGTTCTCCGAAGGCGTCTGCCGCGTCCCCGTCCCGTCCGGCGCGATGCAGGCGGGGATCACGCCGCCCCCGACCGACACGGGCGATGTCCTGGCCGAAGCGGTCCGGGCCACGCGTGACAACGGCATCCGCGTCTTCGCGGCCCTGGACCTGCTGACCTGGGGCGCCAAGGCACCCGCTGAGATCCAGGAGCGGACGATTTTGGGAGAAACGGCAGCGGAGGTAGGCATTCGGCATCCGGCTCATGAGGCGTTCTTTCCTGGGGCGACTTCCTCCCCATCGCTTCCCGTCAGCCCGTTCGCTCCGCCCGTACAGGCCGCCCTGCGGTCCCTCGTGCAGTCACTGGCGTCGCAGCCCGGATTGGCCGGCATCGTGTGGCGCAAGACCGCTCCGCCAGGCTACGAAAAGGCAGGGGACGGCCAGCAGGGGCCTGAGTTCGGCTACGCCGGGGACGCCCGGCTGGCGTTCCTGCGCCGGGCACACATGGACCCGCTCGACATCCCGCTCCAGAACGGAGGTCAGGCCAACACATCCCTGCCGGAGTTTGAAGGCGGTACGGAGGGTACCAAGCTCTCGGAGGAGTGGGACAGGTTTCGTTTGGACGGCAACGTTTCGCTGATGCGTGGGCTGGCCGACCTCTGGACATCGCACGGCGCGCGCCGCCCGATCTTCGTCAGGCAGCGCCGCCAGACCTGGGGCGACGACTGGTTCGGGTCGTGGGACGGCCCAGCGAAGCCGCTCCCAGCCCACCATAGCTCCTGGGAGGCCGTGGAGTCGGGGGCGTCCTACCCGGAAGCTTCCGACGCCCAAGCCAAGTTGACTTCGCAGACCGCCTTGCTCCGCTTGTCCTCGGGGTTCAGCTTCTCCCCAGACGTCCTGGCTGAAGAGCTGACGCGCTCGTTAGTCGGCAAGCGCTGGGACGGCTTCGTCCTGGACCTGACGCCCGACGCGCGCTCCGGCGATCCCCTGGCCGGGCTGGTGCCGAAGGCCAAATAGCCGCCCCATGCAGGTATAATCAAGCTATCATCATTGTCCCCTTTAGATGGAGAATTCCCCATGTTACTAGGTGTCGAGCGTTTGGTGGACCTGGTCGGCCCGCAGCAGTCCGCGCTGCCAAGCCTGACCGCGTCCCAACTCACTGAAGCGGTGCGGGCGGGCGACGTAAACGCGCTGGGCCGGGCGCCGGGCCACTTTGCGGCCACGGCGCGCGACGGGCAGACGGTGCGGCTGGCGCGCACAGTCGGCGCCCCCCTGCGCTACTTCGTCGCCAAGATGTTCCACGGGCCTTTCCTGATCGCATCCGACCGAATTGACTCGCTGTTCGAGTGGTGCCGGTCTGAAAAGATCGGCTGGCAATTCGATCCCCTTTACACGCGCATGGTGCCGGCCCACTATCTGATCGAAATAGACCAGATCGGCTGCCCGGACCCCGCCCCGCGCTACCACCGGTTCTTCCACCCGTCCATCGGCACGGGTCCCACCGATGTGGACGCCCTGGGCGCGGCCTACGTCGCGGCGGCTCTGGAAGCGATGACGCGCTGGCTCGGTGCGGTCCCCGATGGCGAGCCGATCGCGCTGGCCTTTTCGGGCGGCGTGGACAGCACTTCGGTCCTGCTGCTGGCCCGCCACGCACTGACGCTGATGGGACGTGACCCCAATGTCGTCCGCGCCTTCACGCTGGACCTCGGCGGCGGCCTGGACGCGGCCCAGGCGGGCGATGTCATGCGCGAGCTGGGCCTCTTCGACTCGTGGGAAGTCATCAAGGCGTCCCCCGAGGCGGTGGACATGGAAGAAGCCATCCGGGTCATCGAGGACTATCACCCCTTGGACGTCGAATGCGCCGCCGTGGCCCTGTGCCTGCTGCGCGGCATCCGGGACCGCTACCCAACTATGAAGTATCTGCTGGACGGCGACGGCGGCGACGAGAATCTGAAAGACTACCCATTGGAGGACTCGGACCTGACCCTGTCCAGCGTCCTGCGGAACCCCCTGCTGTACCAGGAGGGCTGGGGCGTGGACGCCATCAAGCACAGCCTGACCTACTCGGGCGGCCTGTCGCGCTCCTACGTCCGCACCTACGCGCCCGGCCGGCACTTCGGCTTCGACGCTTTTTCGCCCTACACCGACCGGGCGGCTCTGGCCGCGTCGCTCGCCATTCCTTTCGAGGAGATCTTGGACGGCAGCGTCGAACGGCTTTACACGCTGAAGGCCGATATCGTCCGCGCAGGCGTCCTGGCCGTGACCGGGATCGTGATGCCGACCCCGCCGAAGCGCCGGTTCCAGGACGGCGTCGGGGGCGACCCCGTTGATGGAGGGATTGGGGCGGGCGGCGACACCTACCGCCGGTGGCGCGTCAGCAAAGCGTGGTGCCGCTCGGTCTTCCTGCGCCAGTGGCAGGAGCGGCTGCGCGAAGCCTGGGACCCCGCCGGCGAGCGCTTCTCGGGCAACGACCTGTCGCGCCCGTTCCCCGTCGCCCGATGACGCCGTTTCCCGTGGCGGCAGACGAGCGCACGCGCTGGATCATCGGAAAGCGCGGCCCAAAGAACGCGCTCGACCCGGCCCTCCCCTACGCCTTCTTGTGGGAGGAGGAGACCGGGCCGGCGGGCGACATGGTCTCGACGGCGACCATCTTCCTGACCAACCGCGAGTGCCCCTACCGGTGCCTGATGTGCGACCTGTGGCAGAACACGCTCGACCAGCGCGTGCCGTCTGGGGCCATCGCCGCCCAGATTCGCCATGCGCTTGACCGCCTACCGCCCGCGCGGCAGATCAAGCTCTATAATGCCGGCAGCTTCTTCGACCCGCAGGCGATCCCACCGGAGGACTACGCCGAGATCGCCCGGGCGGTGCGTGGCTTCGAGCGCGTCATTGTCGAGTGCCACCCTGCGCTTTTGGGCGACCGCTGCCTGCGCTTCCGGGACCTGCTGGCCGGGCGGCTGGAAATCGCCGTCGGGCTGGAAACCGTTCATCCAGACGTTCTGGCCCGCCTGAACAAGCGGTTCACCGTGGCCGACTTCGAGCGCGCGGCTGCCTTCTTCGCCGCCCAGGACATCGCCCTGCGCGTCTTCCTGCTCCTGCGCCCCCCGTTCCTGACCGAAAGGGAGGGCGTCCTCTGGGCCAAGCGGTCTCTGGACGCCGCTTTCGACGGCGGCGCGTCCGTCTGCTGCGTCATTCCGACGCGGGCCGGGAACGGGGCCATGGAAGCGCTTGCCGCGTCGGGCGACTATGCCCCGCCGACTCTGCCTTCCCTGGAAGCGGTGCAAGAATATGGACTGGGACTGAAGCGGGGCCGCGTCTTTTCCGACTTGTGGGACGTCGAGCGGTTCTACACCTGCGCCTGCTCGCCCGCC
>JANOOM010000652.1:0-4481 GCA_031421335.1 Armatimonadota bacterium | reverse complement strand
GCTGCCGCCACGACGATGGCTCCGCGCCCGTTACCGCTCCCTCGCAGGCGAACGAAGCGACTGCCGCCAATGCCCTGTTCCTGAACCAGAAGACGTTCGACCCGTGGGTGCTGACAAATCGCGACGTACATAGCCCTATATCTCCATACATAGCCGTAGGCGTATCCGGTGCTCTGGAGGCTCCATTAGGTGGGGAATTGCATGACATAAATGCGGGCCAATACAGGAACGGGATACTCTCAGATTTTGCGGAACCCCCTCGGGCAAATCTAGAGCTGGTCAGCGGGTATCAACAGGTACTCGACATGCGAAGAGGCATTCTAAAGACGCAATCTTCGTCGTCTAAGTTTCAGGTTCAGGCAGGGTGGGATAATGCATGGCCGCGCCTGTGGCAGACCTCCGACATCGTCATCCAGGGCGACCCGGAAGCGCAGCAGGTGACGCACGCGAACTTGTTCTACCTGCTCTCCTCCACCTTCCCCGGCTCCGACGACTCCATCCCGCCGTTCGGGCTGTCGTCCAACCTCTACGGCGGCCACATCTTCTGGGATGCCGAGATCTGGATGATGCCCGCCCTCATCGTCCAGCACCCCGATTACGCTCGGTCCATCATCGCCTATCGCTTCAAACTACTGGGCCAGGCCAAGAAGAACGCCAAACAGCACGGCTTTGCTGGGGCCGAGTATCCCTGGGAGAGCGCGGACACCGGCGCGGAGATGGTCGGCGGCGAGTTTTCTAAAGAGCGCCACATCACCGCTGATGTCGGCTGGGCAGCCTGGCAGTATTACCTGTGGACGGGCGACAAAGCCTACCTGAAGAGCCAGGGCTGGCCGGTCTTACAGGCGACGGCACAATACTGGGTCTCGCGCGTCACCAAGGGCGCGGAAGGCAAGTACCACGTCAAAGGCGTCCTCTCGCCCGACGAGACCGCGGACGTGGTGGACGACGACGCCTGGACCAACGGTATCGTTCAGGCAAACCTCCGGGACGCGGCCCGCGCCGCCACCACCTTGGGCCAGGTTGCCGACCCGCGCTGGAAGGCGATCGCCGATGGCATGTACTTCCCCTTCGACAAGCCTCGCGGCATCCCCGCCGAGAACGACAAGCCGATGACGGACCGCTTCAGCGCCAAACAGGCCGACACGCTGCTGCTCGTCCACCCCCTGAACGTCCCCTTCGGCGCCCAGACGGAGGAGAAGATGCTGGACTTCTACGCGGCCCACACCAGCAAGTTCGGCCCCGCCATGACGGCCAGCATCCACGCCGTCGTCGCCGCCCGGCTGGGGCGCGGCAAGGACGCCCTGGACCTGTTCCACGACTCCTACCGCCCCTTCATGCGCGGCCCGTGGGACGCCTTCGCCGAGAAACGTACTTCCAACCGCGTTTACTTCTGCACGGGCATGGGGGGATGTTTACAGAGCGTCTTGTACGGGTTCGCTGGCCTGCAAGTCGTCGAGCTGGGGCAGAAGGGGCCGGGGACGAAGCTCGCGGGCGACGGCGAGGCGGCCCTGTACGCCGCCCCGCACCTGCCGCCGGGGTGGGGCGGGCTGACCGTCAAGGGCATCCGGTTCCGGGGCAAGACGCTCGACCTGAGCGTCGCGCCGGGGGATAAAGTGACGGTGACGGGCAGATGACGGCATGGACGCGGGCGCTCAAATTCCGGCCGCGCTTGCGGGACTTCTACCGAAACCCGCTCCTGCGGCTGCGGCTCGCCCTCCTGCTCGGGGCCTTCATCCTCACCGGCGGCACGGGCGGCTACATGGGGATCGAGCACTACGGCTTCCTCGACGCCCTCTTCATGACCGTCATCACCCTGGGCAGCGTCGGCTACGGCGAAGTCAAGCCGCTGGACACGGCCGGGACCGTCTTCACCATCGCCCTCATCCTGTTCGGGCTTGGCACGGCGGCATGGCTGTTCACGACCATCATCGAGACGTTCGTCAGCGAGGAGACTCTGCTGCTCATTTTCAGGAAACGGATGACCCGCCAGGTGAACGCACTCAAAGACCACTACATCGTCTGCGGCTACGGACGCATCGGGCAGCAGATCGCGTCGGGATACACCCAGGACAAAGTCGCTTACGTCGTCATCGAGCACGACGCGGCCCGTGTGGAGATGCTGCGCGAGTTGGACATCCCCCATGTGGAAGGTGACGCCGCCGACGACGACGTGCTGGAACGGGCGGGCATCGGACGGGCCGCCGCCCTGATCGCCGTGACGCCCACCGACGCCATCAACACCTTCATCGTCCTGTCGGCGCGTGGCCTGCGGCCCGACCTGTACATCGTCGCCCGCGCGGACACCTTGCAGAACGAGGCCAAACTGCTCCGCGCGGGGGCCAGCAAGGTCGTTTCGCCGCACATCCTGGGCGGCCGGTGGATGGCGATCACAGCGATCAACCCCGCCGTCACCGACTTCATCACAGCCATGACCGAGGCGGACCACACCACCTTCCGGCTGCGCGAGGTGACGATAGACGCCGCCCATGCGGGTGTGACATTCGGGGCGGCCCAGTTCAAGCAGAAGTCGGGCGCCCTCGTCGTCGCCCTGCGGGCCGGCGGCGAGGGCGGCGTCTTCGTCCCGAACCCGCCTGATGACCGGGCGCTCGCGCTCGGCGACATCCTGATCGCCATCGGCTCCCCGGCCCAGCTCCTCAGCCTCGCCGGTTTGCTGGCTTGACAGCCTTTGTAATGCGATCCTCGCCGCCATCCTCGTTTCCGTCTTTCAGAAGGTCCGCGGGAACGCACGGCTGACCTCTTGTGCCTCCAGCATGAAGCAGATCGGATTGGGGATAACCCAGTTCATGCAGGACGGTGACGAGATGCTGCCGACACGCATCATCTTCCCGGCCCTCGGCCAGGAAACTTCGTGGCGCGCTGCGACAACGGCAGCGGCGGCCCGTTCCGCGACGGCGGCGGCAACGCCCCCCCGTTGGGCTGGCGGCCCTGCAAACGCTGTCCAGTACCATCATGGTGGGCGAGTCCACGGCCCGCTACAGCGAGATCAACCTGAATGACACTGCGGCGGCCCAGACCTCGCCCATCGGCACGGCCAACAGCACAACCCAGGCGTCGGGCTGCATCTACACGGGCCACACGAGCTTGACGAACATCCTGTTCTGCGACGGGCACGTCAAGACGATGCACATCCTGGCGACTGTCGGTACGGACCAGGGTGGCTCGGGCACGTCGGGCGTCAACATGTGGACGGTAGACAACACGGCCTTCCTCGCCGCCGATGTGCCCAACGCGCTCCGCATCATCCGGTACGGCGAGAACACTTGCCACTAAGACCGTCATGTTGCGAGGAGCGCGTTCCCTGCCGAAGCCAGCCATTCCCGGTCGGCTTCGCGCAGGAACTCGCCGATCACGACCTCCTCGCCCCGCCCCTGGAGCGTGAGCGTGCCCGCGTCCAGGCCCGGCGGGACGCGCCGGAGCAGAAACCCGCGCACATCGCGCCGCGCCATTCTTCGCTCTCGCCACCGCCCCCATTCGGAGTGCCGCACGCGCACCCATTCATCTGAGATTTCCACCTGATCGCGCGCCGTAATCGGCCGCAGGATCGCTGCGAGCGTGAAGAACCCCAACGCCTCGGCGGTGAAAAGGCCGAGTAGTAGGGCGGCTTGCCAGTGGCGCAGCGAATAGGGCAGACCGCTCGGCGAAATCTGGGCCATGAACAGCACGCTGCGGTGCGTTATGACCAACACCAGGCCGGTGTAGAGGGTGACGAGGAGGTTCAGCAGCAGGACAGAGGCGAAAAAGAGGACGATGGGGGAGACGCCGCGCGGCGGGACGTCCAGGGTGACGGTCCCGTCGTCCTCGCGCTGGATCTGGATCGGGCAGTGGCCGGGCCGCTCCCGCGCCCCCGGCACCTCGTCCAAGATCGTCGTCATGCCGCCCGCGCTTCCAGCAGGCATCGCAGGGCGCGGTAGTCCGCCTCCTGCGCGTCATGGCTGCGCCCGGTGGGGCTGATGACGACCTGCGGAGAGGGGTGATAAAGCGGGAACAGCGTATGCCCATTCCAGGCAATGGCCGTCGCCACGTTCTGCCGAAGCGCGCAGGAATGCGGCTCGATGAGGTGAAGAGCGGCCAGTGCCTTGTTGCCCAGTGTCACGATGACGGTGGGTCGCACGACGGCCAATGTGCGCCGGAGGAACGGTGCGCAGTTCCGCAGCTCAGCAGGTGAGGGCGGGGCGTTCGTCCCGCGCTCCGTGCGCGGGTTACAAAGAGCCGCGTTGGTCACGAAGACCTCTCCCCGCGTCATCCCAGCCGCCGTCAGGTAGCGGACAAAGTTGCGGCCCGAGGCGTCCCCCGACAGCGGAATGCCGCCCTTGTCCCCCCCGAGCCGTCCGGGCGCTTCGGCGATGAACAGGACGCGCGCCGTCAGTGGTCCGTTCGCAGGTGAAAGCACCCGGCGGCGGCCTTCCATGCGCGGGCAGACGCGGCAGGACTGAACCTCGCGGACAAGGGCGGCGAACTGG
>JANOOM010000651.1:0-1948 GCA_031421335.1 Armatimonadota bacterium | reverse complement strand
CATCGCGGGCGCGAGCAGCAGACCCAGCATCAGCGCCAGAATCCCCACGATCCAGAAGCGCGCGACGACATGCGTCTCCGGCCAGCCCACTTTCTGGAAGTGGTGATGAATCGGCGACATGCGGAACACGCGCCGCCCGATATCCTTGCCGTCCGACCCTTTGCCGCCGGTCGCCTTGAAGACGCTCACCTGGATCATGACACTTGCCGTCTCGACCAGGAAGACGACGGTAAACAGCAGCAGAAGAAGCTCCTGTTTGCCTATGATCCCCATGACGGCGAAGCTCGACCCCAGCGCCAAAGAGCCGGTGTCGCCCATGAAGACGCGGGCCGGGTGCGAGTTGTACCACAGGAAGCCCAGGCACGCGCCCGCCAGCGTGAACCCGAACACGGGAAGCTGCGGGAACATCAAGTGCGTCGTCAGCGACAGTCCCACCAGGGCGAAGATCGAAAGCCCCGAAGCCAAGCCGTCCAGGCCATCCGTGAGGTTTGCGGCATTGGACAGGCCGATAATCAAAAAGAAGGCCAAAACATAGTACAAATAGCCGAGGTCAACATGCTGGTCGCGCCAGGCCCACACCTGCGTCGTGAAGTTCGGCTGCGAGGTCAGGTACAGCCAGACGACGAAGGCCAAAGCGATCGTCACCTGCCCGGCCAGCTTCTGCCGGGCCAGCAGGCCCAGAGACTTGCCGCGCCGGGCTTTTAGAAAATCGTCCATGAACCCCAGGCCGGCGTGGGCGACGAAGACGAGCACGACGGCGATCAAGGCCGAACTGACCGGGCGCAGGGGAGGCGCAAAAAGGCAGCCCAAGCCAAGGGTCAGCAGCAGGCTCAGGACGAACAGAATGCCGCCCATGCTGGGCGTCCCCTGCTTCTTTTGGTGGTCTTCGGACAGGTACTCGTTGATGTTCTGCCCGAACTTCAGCGCGCGCAGCAAGGCGATGGTGCGCGGGCCGAGGGCCAAAGCGATCAGGAAGGCGACCAGGAATCCGGCCAGGGCGTAAGCGTCCGGCGTCCTCATGGTGCGGCCTCGGGCGGGGGCCGGACACCCACCTCCTTGTTCCCTCGTTCCTCGGTCACAGGGGTCCTCCCGAAACGGGAGGATGAGGAGGAAGACACGCCAATATGGGCCTCATCTCCTTCCCTTCCCGTCTCGGGAGGGGCGGCGACTTGTCGCGGGGTGGGTTCCGCCAACGCCTCCACGACCTGTTCCAGTGCCAGCGCGCGGGAGGCTTTGACGAGGATCACGTCGCCCGGCTCGGGCGCGAAGGTCTCGCGGGCGAAGCCGGCAGCCTCCTCGGTGTCCGCGAAGCGGCGGGCGGCGCCGGGGATCAGGGCGGCGAGATTGCCGACGGTATAAAGGGCATCCAGGCCGCCCATGTCAGCGATGACGGTGCCAAGCTCGCGGTGCGCGTCGCCTGCCCGCGCACCCAATTCGCGCATGTCGCCGAGGAAGGCGATCTTGCGGCCCCCAGGGTAAGAAGCCAGGGTCTCCAGAGCACTCTTCATGGATGCGGGCGCGGCATTGTAAGCGTCGTTCAGGACGGAAACGCCTGACGCGGTCTTGACGACCTGCATCCGCATGGGCGGCGGCAGGTAGGCGCCCAGCGCGTGGGCGGCTTCGGCCAGGGGGACGCCCAAGGCGTCAGCGACGGCGAGGGCAGCCAGGGCATTGCCGATGTCGTGGCGGGACAGGCTCGCAAGCTGGACCGGAACGCCGCGCACAATGAAGCGCCAGCCGTCCTCGGTCTGGGTGACGGCCTCGGCCCGGAAGTCGCCCGCGCCGCCATAGGTCACGACGCGGGCGTTCGTCTTGGAGCGCAGGCGGGGCAGATAAGGGTCATCTTCATTCAAGACGGCGAGGCCATCAGGGGGCAGGCTTTCCAGCAGCTCGCCCTTGGCGTCGGCGATGGTGTCCCGCGAGCCGAGCAGTTCCAGATGGTTGTCGG
>JANOOM010000650.1:0-1711 GCA_031421335.1 Armatimonadota bacterium | reverse complement strand
TGATTGAGAACGCGGTGACGGCGGGCGCCAAGAAGATCACGGCTGTTATCGTCCCGATGAGCGAGGAGCACCGTAACGTCCGTGAATACTTGGTCATTGATGATGGGAACGGTATGGACCGAGCGGGGATCAAGCCCTCGACGCCCGCGCCGCCGGTCTGGAGCCAGCGCAGGTGCGGGGCGCGGGCGAGCTGGCCTTCATTCAGCCAGCCGTAGGCGATCTCGATCTGGCCGAGGAGGTTGGGCTGCTGCGCGACCTGGGCGACGGTGATGACTTCGATGCGGTCTTCATAGGGGCGCAGGGCTTCGCGCAGGGCGGGGCTGTCGTCGGTGAGGAAGGCTTTGATCTTTTCAGGCATGGTGTTCCCAGTTTCCCCGGCCCCCTTAGAACGTGAAACTCTTTCCGAGGCTGATGTCTAGATAGTCTCGCCGCCGGCCGTCCTTGCCATAGGTGGTGGTGACCTCGACGTAGCAGGGGGTCCAGCGGTAGCGGGCGAAGACGGCGCCGGTCTCGTGCAGGCCGAGCAGGGGCGTGGTGTATTCGAGGCCGATCTTGTAATGCCAGGGTGGCCCCAGCGTTTCGACGTTGTTTCCCGATGCGTCTGGAGGCAGGGTGGTGAGTGTCAGGGTCGTATCCTGGTAGATGGCCGCAAGCCCGAGCCGCCCGGCGCTCCGGTATCCGACTTCCCGGAAGCTGTCATGGAAGTACTGCGCGACGGCGACGGCCGTAACCCCTGGGGCGCCCTCACCGAATCGATACAGGCGCGACGCGACAGCGCCGCCGCTGAAGATGTCGCCGCCACGGTAGGATTGATCGCCCACCACGAACGCGAGCGCGGGCCGGCGCGCTCCCTTCACGAATTCCTCAAGGACGAGATTGTTTTTGTACTCTAGATCGGAAAACTCCCGCTTTAGAAGACCGAGGACCGTCTCGATGTTAACCTGAGGAGTCACTGCGAGAGCGTTCGCGCGGGGCTGGAAGGCTCTGCCGATCTCCTCAATCCTCGCTCGGATTTCTTCGGTGCTTCTGGCGGGGCGGTTGACGATCTTCTCCAGTTCCTCGGCAGTGGGCTTTACCGCCTCGATGGCGGCCCTAACTTCCTGCACCTCGCCATAATGCTTCAGGCTGCGCGCGGCGAGACTCCCCACGATGTACTTGAGTGAGACGCCGAGGCTATCGCGGCGGCTCGCGCCGTTGACGAAGGCGCCCTGCGAGTACCCGGCCACCCCAAGCTCCAGGCCACTACGTGTGTCGCCGTAGGTCAGCTCCGGGCTGTAGACGGGCTTGTCCGCCCCGGCGCGCACTTCCGCCCCTACATAAAGAGAGTGGTCGAGGAGGATTCTTTTGCCGGCACTGTCAGCGACCCTCTTGCGCTCAGTGCCAGCGATCCGGCGGAGTTCTCCAAAGTCGTCCTGGACCTTCTTCTCCGGAACCGGGTTTTGTGCAAGGTCGGCCTGGACCTGCTGTGCTTGCGCGTTGAAGGATCGGAGGAACGCGACTCGGGCCTTATAGTCCAAGACGGAAACGTCCGGATTGCCATCGTAGGCCGCGAGCATGTTGTTCTTGTCAATGACCATCGAGGGGGCGACGGGCAGGTTGGGCGTGCCGTTCTGGCCGTTGGTGAACTGGGCAGGCTTGGTGCCTGTCGTTTCCTCTGCCCCAGCAGGGCCGGGGGACAGCAGAAGTGAGGCGAGGCAGGGCAGGGAGCAGA
>JANOOM010000649.1:0-8782 GCA_031421335.1 Armatimonadota bacterium | reverse complement strand
CCGCCACCATCAATTTCAGCTGGGCCGGTCCCTGGCGTGTGAATGTCAAAGTCACTGCCCCCGGCCAGAAGCCCCAGACCAGAGCCTTCGACTTCAGCGCGAAGTAGAAACGACCCAGACAAACACTCACGCACCCGAAAGGAACACCATGAAAACGATCCTGCTGACGACCGCCGCCCTCGCGGCACTGGCGACCGGAGCCGTCGCCGCTCCCACCCACGCTCCCAAGCCGCCCACGGCCAAGGCCGCCCTAGTCTGCCCGGTGACCGGAACGAAGATCGCTTCCGCCGCCAAGGCTTATGCCAAGGAAGACTATAAAGGCAAGACCTACTACTTCTGCTGCCCTGCGTGCAAGCCCGCCTTCGACAAGAACCCCGGCAAGGTGATTGCTGGCGCTGCCAAGGGCAAGTACCAGGCGATGTAGCCCTGATTTCGATCTCTCCCCGCTCCCTGAAAGGAAACAAACCGATGAAGAACCTCTCCTTCGCGGCAGGAATCGCCCTGTTGCTCCTCCCCCTGGCTGTCAGCGCCGCGCCGACGCACCACGCCATGAAGGCGCCCGCCAAGGCAGCCGCCATGTACCAGTGCCAGAAGTGCCATATGAAGGTCACGGCGGCAGCCGCCAAGAAGGACCACTACAAGGATCCGATGGACGGCGGGAAGCTGGTGCCCGTCACGGCGGCCCCGACCGGCAAGCCGATGAGTGGGATGAAGATGTAGAACTGTGTTGCAGCAGGCCCCGGTCCTCAGACCAGGGCCTGTTGCCTAGAAAAATAGCAAGTGATGTCATTAGAAGTGTCGGGCAAAGCCCCTACAGCTCAAGAAACAACGGTTACATACGGGCGGTCGGGGGTTACCGGGCCGCTGCTCGTGGCGCTCTACCTAGCCATTGTCATTTCCCCCCTCCTGCTGGCCCTAGCCTTCGCCGAGAAGATGGATGACTCGTTCTCCTCACAATTAGCGGTGTCCTTGTCCCTCATCGGCTTCCCCATTCTGGCGATGCAGTTTGTCCTGTCGGCGCGGTTCCGGTGGGTGGAGAAGCCCTTCGGAATGGACCGGGTGTATCAGTTCCACAAGGCGATGGGCATGTTCGCCGGTGTGCTGCTGCTGACGCATCCGGTCGCCGTCGCAGCGTCCAGCGGGCACTGGTCCCTGCTGTACGGGCTGGCCGTGCCTTGGTACATCTGGGTGGGGCGGGCCGCGCTGCTGCTGCTGATCATCCATGTCGCTCTTGCCATCTCTAAGCGCCTGATGAAGATGGACTACCAAAAGTGGAAGGCCATGCACGGCGCCTTCGCCGGCCTCATCCTAACGGGCGGGTTCGTCCACAGCTGGTTCGTGGGCGCCGATCTCACGCTGACCGCCGTTCGCGTCGTCTGGATTGCCCTCTTCGCCGGCGCGGCGGCGGCTTATGCCTGGTACCGGGTGCTGCGCCCGCTCCGGCTGCGCCGCCGGGCCTACGACGTAGCCGATGTCCGGCAGGAGTTGGACGACGTGTGGACAGTCACACTCGCCCCGAAGCGCGGGACCCAGCACCGCATGCATCTGCCAGGCCAGTACCACTACTTGAGCCTGCACCGAGAGGGCGGCATGTCCGCCGAGGAGCACCCCTTTACAATCTCGTCCAGCCCAACACAGGCCGGCGTCGTCAGCTCCACCATCAAGGCATCGGGGGACTTCACGCGAACCATCGGCAAGACGAAGTCGGGAGACACAGCGTATGTCCACGGCCCCTTCGGTCGGTTTTCCTATGTGCTGCACCCCGACGAGCACGACCTGGTCTTCATCGCCGGGGGCGTCGGGATCACGCCTTTAATGAGTATGCTGCGCCATATGCGCGATACAGGGGCCGCCGAGCACGTCCTGCTCCTGTATGCCAACAAGACGCCTAAAGACATTCTCTTCGGCGAGGAACTACAGGCTATGCAGGGCGGTGACCGACCGTGCCTGAATGTGGTTGACATCGTGAGCCAGCCCAGCGAGAGCTGGACTGGGATGACTGGGCGCATTGATCGGGAAAAAATCGCACGGCACTGCGGCACCCTGGACGGCAAGACCTTCTATGTCTGCGGGCCGCCCGGCCTGATGGACGCGGTGGTCTCGGACTTAAAGAGCTTAGGCGTCTCGGACAGTCGCATTCGCTACGAGAGCTTCCTGCAATAGGTGATCCATACGAAAGAGGCAATACTGTGCGAGAGCAGAAAATTGTGAACAGCGTCGTTGCCCTGGTGGTAATCGTCAGCCTGTCCGCCGTCCTATGGGTGTCCTGGCTCCGTGCCCCGCATGGGGAGAAGCCGGCGGAGGCCGCGAAGTCCCCCCCAGCCAAAGCGGCCCCTGCCGGGGGGCCAAAGGGCGACACGAAGATGTAGCTCCGGCAAATGAGGGCCGGTCCTGCCGCAGAAGCGGCGGGGCCGGTTCTTTCCGTTGCAGCCTTCGACTTGATTTGGGACGATTGCTGCCCCCCACGGTTTGACCGTCTTAGCCCGGGGGTATTCTTATGATACATATCTTATCCTACACTCTCTAATTTTTACATAGACTATATACCTCGATGTCTGCCAGCCCCTTTGACTGAAAGTGAACGACTTCGTTTCATACCCATGCGCCGTTTGTCAGCCTTCCGCCCCGCACCGTTCCGATCGAATCTTAGAAACATTAGACCAGCCAGCTCCATCGGTAGCCGAACAAGGAGAAAGCCACCCAATTTTTCTACTGTCAGTAGTAGAATCCGCCATTTGGCGGATGCTTCCTACTCCGGCTTGGACTAAAATAGATGGAGACCGCGTTTAGACTCAGTTGGTAGGGTTGAGACTAGCATCCTACGATTACGAGAAGGGAGAAGGAAAAGTCATGAAAATCACACGACAAGTTGTGAGCACGACCATCGGCGGCCTGGTCGCCGCCTTGCTGCTGGCCGCCGGGGTCCACGCCCAGATGGGGCAGATGAACGGGATGTCCAACAAGGGCGGCATGATGGGGGGCGGCATGATGAAGGACATGATGCCGATCCGCAGCCTGCTGATGAACCACGACGCGATTACACGGACAGTGCAGGACATTCCCGGCGGCGTCCGCACCGTCACGACCAGCAAAGACCCGGAAATTGCGAACACCATCCGTGTACACGTCTGGGCGATGAAGGCACGGCTCGCCAGAAATGAGCCGATCCGCCAGATGGACCCACTGTTCCGCCAGATCTTCCTCCACCACGATGAGATCGCCCTCCAGATCCAGGACATTCCCGGTGGTGTGCGGACAGTGGAGACCTCGAAGAACCCGCAGGCAACGCTGCTCATCCGGCAGCATGCCCGTGCCGCAGTCTCGGAGTTCGTGAAGTACGGGATGCCGCGCGCGATGCAGCCGACGCCGCTGCCGAAAGGCTATCGTCCTGTCGGCGGCAAAGCCGGAACCGCCGCGATGGGCGGCGGCATGATGGGAATGTAAATAGCTTCGATCACGAGACAGAGAAAAGGAACACAACAATGAGAACCACACCACAAGATGCCAAGACAATTATCGCCAGTCTGGCCGCGCTCCTGGCGCTCTCCGCGCCGCTTTTCGCTCAGGCCATGCCGATGGCATCTCCGGCAGTACCGACGAAGCCAATGCCTGGGACAAGCGGTATGGGCAAGATGGACGGCATGGGCAAGATGGACGGCATGGGCAAGATGGGCGGCATGGATAAGATGGGCGGCATGATGCAGAAGATGCAGGCCGACACGAAGGCAATGGATGACGAGCTAGACGGCCTGGTCCTCACGATGAACCAGGCCACTGGCAGCGACAAGATGGACGCGATGGCAGCGGTCATCACAAAGATGGCCCAGCAGCGCAAGGTCATGGATCAAAAAATGGCAGCCATGCAGAAGTCCATGATGCAGGGCATGATGGGCGGCATGGGCAGCGGTATGAAGATGCCCCCGGCAACAGCCCCGCCGATGAACATGGACCCTTCCATGACGATGCCTCAGAGCAAATAATGGGCAGCCTCAACAAACACGCGAAGCAAACACGCGAAGCAAACAGGAGATTTCTATTATGAACAGCACACTTCCCCCCTCAACGATGCTTTCTTCAAGCACCCTACCCACCACCTCCGAGGAAGCCGTCGTGGCGGCCTTCCGCAGCCATGACGCCGCCGAGGAAGCGGTTCGCCGCCTCTCCGACGGCGGCCTGCCAGTGCGCCACATCTCTATCGTCGGTCGCAACTTCGAGACGCGGGAGGATGTCCAGGGCTTTTACCGCCCCGCCGATGCGGCCCTGGATGGGGCCAGCCAGGGCGCGTGGTTCGGCGGCCTCTTCGGACTGATGATGGGGGCCATGGGCTTCTTCGTCATGCCCGCCGTCGGCGCCCTGATGGTGCTGGGACCTCTCTCCGGGATGATCGCCGGGGCCATCGGCGGCGCGGGAGTGGGCGCCCTGATCAACGGGCTGGTGGCATCGGGAGTTCCCCGCGACCAGGCCCTCATGTACCAGGAGCGCCTCAAGGCCGGCGAGTTCCTCGTCGTCGTACATGGGCCGGCCGGTGAGACGGCGCGGGCGCATGAAATCCTGGAGGACACGACGCAGACACATCTTCAGGCATACGGCGCGGCATCCGAAGCCTCGGATAACGGTTCTATGGCTGGCCTGAGAATGTAGAGCATTGGTGGCAGGTGCATAACGGTCCGAGGTCTGATTGGGCCGTTGTGCTCCTGCTGGGGACCTGCAATGATGATGAACCAAAATGGCGGATGGATGGGCGGATGGATGGGTGGATGGATGGGCGGAGGAATGTGGATGTGGACGGTGATTGGCGTATTGGTGGTCGTCCTGCTAGTCGTCGCTATCAATAAGCTGTCAAAAAGATAATTCAGCGCTTGGCGCTGCTACAAAGTGAACTCTCAATTCAGAAAGTGAATCCATGCTAATTAAATTATCCACGGAAAAAACGGTGAGTGAGACTGCGGCTGCTCTACAGGCTGCCGTTCAGGCCAATCATTTTGGCGTCATGCAGGTACATAACCTCAAAGAAACCATGACGAAGAAAGGCGTAGAGTTCATCCCCGAGTGCTTGATCTTTGAGGTCTGTCAACCGGAGCAGGCGAAGAAGATTCTCGATCAGAACATGAGCGTCTCCACCGCCTTGCCATGCCGGATCTCCATTTACGAGGAGGGCGGTAAAACCACTCTGGCTACTTTAAAGCCCACTGTCCTTCTGGCGATGTTCAACTTACCGCAGTTGGAAGGGGTGGCGCAGGAAGTCGAGGACACGATTGTCAAAATCATGAATGCAGCGGCGTCAGGCGGATCTGTCGGCAGTTGAAGTTCCATATCAATTTCGGTTCCTAAGAATGGCTTCGTCCGATCGCTTTTGGTCAAACGACGAAGTCTGTCGGAACGACACAAGGCTATAGGACACACGAGGAACGCGAATATGCAGACATACAAACTGAAGAAGATCATCATCGGCCTGACTATCGGCCTGACTATCGGCCTGGCACTGGCCGCATCAGTCCATGCTCAGACGGGTCAGATGACGCCGATGCCGAGCAAGAGCAGCACAGACACAATGGGCGCTGGCGGTATGACGCACGCTGGCGGCATGATGCACGAAAAGATGCAGGCGGATATGAAGGCGGTAGGGTCGAAAGGTGCCTCTTCTCAGAATGCCGAAATGAGCACAGAGGCAGGAACTATGAACGGCACGCAGGGAATGCAAGGCATGACCGCGATGCCGATGAAAGCGATGCCGATGAAAGCGATCCTCGGCGACTGGTCCGCCAACCGGGAAGGTTCCGGCACTTCCTGGCAGACGGACTCTTCCCCCATGTTCATGAAAATGCTCCCGCCGGTCAGCGGCTTTGAGATGGGAACGATGGGAACCATCCAGGCCGGTTACGTCAACGCCGGCGGCAAGCGCGGTGATAAAAGCTTCTTCAGCGACTCGATGCTCATGCTTATGGGACGCAAGGACCTGGGCGGCGGTGCTCTCGGGCTGCATTTCATGACCTCACTCGATCCCATCCTCAACGGTGTACACGGCGTTCCCAATCTCTTTCAAAACCCGTTCACCGTCCACGGCGTTGATATTGGCGACCGGAAGGACCCGCACAATGTCCTCGCGGAAGTCGCGATCAGCTACAGCCACCCCCTTTCCACTGACTTATCCGGATTCCTTTACGGCGGCCCGGTCGGCGAACCCGCGCTGGGGGGCGCTATGTACCTGCACCGCACGAGTGGCCTTGAAATTCCTGAAGCGCCGATCAGTCATGATTGGTTCGATGGCAGCCACATCAGCTTCGGCGTGGCGACCCTCGGCCTTGTTTATCAGAACAAGTGGAAGCTCGAAGCCTCCGTCTTCAACAGCGATGAACCCGGCGCAGACCTGTACGGCATCGGCCGCATCGCCCTGAACTCGGCCTCGGGCCGTCTCAGCTACAACCCGTCCCGCGACTGGTCGTTCAGCACTTCCTATGGTTATTTGAATTCCGATGTCAATGCACACCGTCTCACTTTCAGCGCGGCCTATAGCCGTGAGATGGCTCGCGGTGACAGCCTTTCCGCGACCGCCTATTTCGGCCGGAACATCGTCCAGGGCAGCCCCGACTCCAACGCGTGGCTCGCCGAGGCGACCTACTACCACGCCAGGGAAGGGTTCTTCACCCGCTTTGAGCGCGTCGACAAGAGCGAACTCCTTGATGTGCCGGCGGGGAACTACACCGTGAACAAGCTCCTCTTCGGCGACGTGCATAACTTCTATAGTAAAGCCGATCTCGATTACGGGTTGGGGGCCTATGGAGGCATCTACAGCTTTCCAAGCACACTGAACGATGCTTATGGGAAGAACCCATTCACTCTTGGCGTGTTCCTCCGCATCCGCCCAAGCAAGACATACCCATGATGGGGATGGGGACGACGATGCCGAATGCCTTCAAAGCATGAAAAACCATCTTCTGGTACTCCTGGCGAGCCTGTTCGTCGTCTCCATCGGCTTCGGGATCACCCTGCCGGTCCTGCCCTTCTACGCCGAGCGACTCGCCATGGCCGCAGGCTCCTCTCACAAGATGATGGTCGTCCACGTCGGCCTGCTCACCGGCGTCTTCTCTCTGATGCAGCTTCTCTTCGCGCCACTCTGGGGACGACTCTCGGACCGCCTGGGGCGGAGACCCATCTTGCTGCTCGGCATGGCAGGCTACGGGCTGGCCCACCTGCTGTTCGGGATGGCGACTTCGCTGTGGCTGCTCTACGGCGCGCGCATCCTCGGGGGCATCCTGGCCTCGGCGACCATCCCGGCAGCGACCGCTTATGTGGCCGATGACACGAGCGACAAGGAGCGCGGGCGCGGCATGGCCTGGCTAGGGACGGCGGTCAGTCTGGGGGCGGTCGCAGGCCCGGCGCTCGGCGGCCTGACCGCCTGGCGGAGCCTGCACCTCTACTCGCGCTTCGGGCATTTCATGATTGACAGCTTTTCGATCCCGTTCTTCGCGGCGGCGGCCCTCACGTTTTTCACCTTACTCGCGGCGTTCCGCTGGCTGCCGGAATCGCTGCCGCCCCACGCCGAATTGGCCAGCCGTGCCTCCGTGTTCACCGACTGGCGAAACTTAGGCCGCAAGATCGGGCCGCTCCTAGGTCTCTCGGTCTTCAGTCAGCTTGGCCTCGCCCTCTTCGAGACCGTGTTCGTCCTCTACGCCCAAACGAAACTCGGCTACGGCCCGGCGCAGGTGGGCATCGCCTTCATGGTGTGCGGGGGCGTGATGGCGCTTTTCCAGGGGCTGGCGGTGAGCTACCTGTCGGGGCGGGTCAGTGAGAGGGTACAGCTTGCCGTCGGGTTCAGCCTGATGGGGGTGGGCATCGCGCTCCTCCTGCTGGTGCGGGCGCCGCCGTTCGTGTTCGGGACCATCGGCCTGCTGGCGCTGGGGATGGCGTTCATCTCGCCGAACCTGTCTTCGCTGACTTCCAAGCGCAGCGGCCCCCAGACCGGGACGGCGCTCGGCCTCCAGAACGCGGCCAATAATCTGGGACAGGTGGCCAGGCCGCTCCTGGGCGGGGCGCTGTTCGCGTGGAAGGCCGGGGCGCCCTACTTCCTGACCAGCGTGTCACTGCTGGCCGTCGCGACGGTTCTCGCCTGGCACAGCCACAAGCGGCTGGCCGCACAAACTCTGGCCGTATGACGGGTTGCTGCCCGCAGCCCAAGAAGGGTTCCCGAATGTCACTTAAAGAAACGGCGAAGCCGGAAGCCGAGCCACGGGATGCCATGGCCGAACATGGCGGGATGGCCGAACACGCTGGGATGGCAGGACACACGATGCCGCCCCCCTCCGGGGGACACCCTGGGCACCACGGGGGCGGCATGGCCCACGACATGAGCGACCCCGCCATGGCTGCGACCATGGAGGCCGACATCCGGCGAAGATTCTGGGTCGCCCTCGCCTTGACGGCCCTCGTCGCCCTGCTGTCCCCCATGGGCAAGATGTCCGGCCTCCTCCCGCTGGCCCTCCCCCCGACCGCCCGCTCCTGGGTCCTCTTCGCCCTCACCACCCCGGTCGTCTTCTGGTGCGGCTGGATGTTCCTCTCGGGGGCCTACCACGCCCTGCGCTCCCGCAAGCTGGACATGGCCGTGCTGATCGCCGTCGGCGTGCTGGCCGCCTACCTCGCCTCGGCCTACCTCACCGTGATCGGCTCCCCCGACCTCTTCTACGAGGCGGCGGCCATGCTGGTCACCTTCGTCCTCTTCGGGCACTGGATGGAGATGAAGTCCCGGCGCGGGACTTCCGATGCTTTGCAAGCCCTGTTCAAGCTG
>JANOOM010000648.1:0-3466 GCA_031421335.1 Armatimonadota bacterium | reverse complement strand
GGCCGGGCCGGTGGAATACGACGTGAATGCCCTGCGGCTGATCCTGCCGACGCGGACCCACCCGCGCCGGGCGACGGCGCTCTCCCTGGCGGCTGCCATCCCGACGAGTGCGCCGGAGCGCTTGTCGCACGTCTTCGCGACGATCCGGGCTAGCCGGTTCGCCCGGACGCCCGCCGGGCGCGGCCTGCTGGCCCGGATCGCCAATCTGCCGCAGCCCCTGTCCGGCACCTTCGCCCTGCCCCACATCTCGCTGGACGGGCCGCTTTCCGCCCTGACCGCGCGGGCGGACTTGAGCGCTCGGGCGCTGACATTCGGCGACACGAAGGTCGCCGGCCTGACGGCGAGTCTCGCCTACACGACGGGCCTATCGCCCTCGGGGTCTGTGACCGCCGCCGCCACCGACCTGCTGGCGGCGGGTATCCCGGTCGGGGCGGCCTCGGCGGATGTGGACTACAAGAACCGGACCGTCACCCTCCATTCCCTCCGCGCCACCAATGCGCGCGCGTTCCTGAGCGCCTCGGGGACAGCGGACCTCGACGGCGATATCGCCGCCTCGCTGGACGCCTCGAACGTCCCGCTGGCTTTGCTCGGCACCGTCTTCCCCCCCGCCGTGCCCTTCCTGCGCGCCCTGCCACGCGAAGTCAGCGCCCTTTCGGTTAACGCTTCCGGCCCGACGCGCTCCCCGAACCTCGTCGGCTCGGTTAGCCTGTCTAACCCTGAAGGGGCAGCCCCGAAGCCGGTCGCCATCCAGGTGGCGGCGGGCAAGAATCGTGGCAAAAATCCGAACAAAGGGGTGCCCACGGAGGTCGTCGCCGCTCCCGACGCACCCACCTACGCCCTGGACAGCATCCGCAGCGGGGCGATTACGCTGGCCTCGTCTGTGCCCGACGCGCCTAAAGTGCTGACCGTGAGCGACTTGTCCGCCTTCAAGAACGGCCGCCTTGTGGCGACGCTCTCCGGCAGCGTCCCGCTCATCAATGCGGCCAACCGCGCGTCCGCCGCCCTGCTGCCGGACCAGGACCTGCGCGCCATCTTGAAGGTGCAGGACCTGTCCGCGCTGGCCGCCTTCAGCCCCGGCCTGGTGGATCCGAAGAAGACGGCCGGCCAGTTCTCTCTCACAGCGAACTTTGGCGGCGGCGGGCTGTCCGGCCTGGCGACGATCACTGACGGGGCGGTCGGGCTGGCCGACTTCGACACGTCCGTGAACAAGATCAACGCCATCGTCGTTCTCGCCGATAACAAGGCGACGGTCCAGTCCTTCACCGGCCAGTCTTCCAAAGGCGGGACATTCGCTCTTACCGGTGCCGCCTCGCTGCTCGGGGGGCAGGGCCTCCGCCTGCGGCTGACGGCCAGCAACCTGGGCGTGGACGAGAACAGCAAGCAGAACGCGCTCGCGAAGAGCTTCCAGAGCGCCCTGAAGGCCACCATCAATGGCGCGCTGACAATCACCGGGCCGTTCCTGACGCCCGCCGTGGCGACACCCACCGACGCCCCGATCGTCATCAGTAATGCGACCGCGACCCTGCCCTCGCCCACGGCGGGCGCCGAGGTCGCCAAGACGCCGTCCGCCTTCAATCCATCGTTCGATGTCCTCTTGCAGCTCGGCGGTGGGCGCACTAAGGCCGTCCGCGTCCAGGGTGGGCTGTTGCAGGCGGAGGCCGAGGGCCAGCTAAGGCTTCAGGGGAATCTGCTCGCCCCGCGCTTCGCCGGGACATTGCAGGTGACGCGCGGCCAGTTCGTTTTGCCGCCCTCGACGCTGCTGAAGATCGTCAAGCCGCGCGACACCGAGACGGTCAGCCTGAACGGCAACGGCAAGAACTATGTCAGCGTGGCCTACCCCCGGCAGGACGAGAACGGCGTGCCGAGCCTCCAGACGAGCGTCAATATCTGGGCGCAGGCGACGGTCTCGCCCAGCGAGGCGACCCTGGCCCAGTATCGGTCCGTGGCGGGTAACAGCATCGGGGAGGCTGCCCCTCAGCAGACCACTGTGGCCTCCAGCACGAGCGCCCTCAGCAGTGGGCGGCAGCGCTACACCATCACCGTCCACATCTACGGCCTCCTTGGCTCGACCGACCCTGCCAAGCTGCACGACGATTTTTACTCGTCCCCCGCCGGGCTGACCAAGGCGCAAATGGTGGCCGCCCTGGTCCCCGCCAGCGCGCTGGCCGGAGTGGCCGGGGGCGGGGCGGGCGGCCAGAACGTCCTGGAAGAACAGTTCAAGACCGCCCTGGCGAACGTCGCCATCCCGTCCCTGCTGACGCCGATCACCGAGTCGGTGGCGAGCGCCCTGGGATTGGAAGACGTCAACGTCACTTATGACCCCAATCAACCCGTCTTCGTGACCGTGACCAAGCAGCTCGGCCCCAAGGTGGACGTCACCTTCTCGCGCTCCTTTGGGGCGCGCGGCGTGACCGACCAGACGCTCGCGCCGCCGCAGTACACCCTGAAGTTGGGGTACGACATCACTAGCTTCTACCGTGTCGGCGTCTCGACCGACGAGCAGAAGAACAACGCCGTGACGCTCGAAGGCGTGATCCGCTTTTGAGGCCGCCACTGAACCGGGCCGGCGTTTTGAGTCCCATGAGAAAAAAGTGAAACCTTTCAGTTTCAGCCTTGTCCTAAGGAATGACGCAATGGCCCTGGTGCCGCGCGCCCGGAACGAACCGAACAGCGAGTGGGATTCCGGCGCGGCCCGCACAGGGGCGGCCGGCCTGCGCGACGACGTGGCCCTGGTCCACAACTTCGACGCCCTCTACGCCCGCTACGGCGCCAGGATCTATAACTCGATCTTTCAGCGCGTTGGCAGCCGTGAAGAGGCCGAAGACTTGACGCAGGAGACTTTCATCTCCGCCCACAAGGCGCGCGAGCAGTTTCGGGGCGACGCCAAAGTCACCACCTGGCTCTTCCGCATCGCGGAGAACCATTGCAAGAACCGGTTCAAGCAGCGCGACCGCCAGCGCGAGATGGAAGGGCCGTCGCTCGACGCCGGTATCGTCGGAGATGCGGGCGGCTTCGAGGAGACGGCCCAGACCCGAGAGATCGCCGACTGGAGCGCGTCCCCCGCGCCGCTGCTCGAACAGAAGGAATTGCAGGCCCAGATCAACCGGGCAGTGGACAGCCTTCAGCCCGCCTACCGGAGCGTCTTGGTGCTGCGGGACGTGGACGGCCTTTCCTATAACGAGATCGCCGAAGTGACCGGCCTGACGCTCGAGGCGGTCAAGACCCGGATCAACCGGGCGCGGACGATGGTGCGGCAGAAAGTGGAGCCGTATCTCAAGACATAAAAAGACTTGAAATCCGCGGAACGAACACAAAGGGAGCGAATGTTTGGTATTCTGGGATAAAAATCGGGCGCAAGTGAATCGAACGACCAATCGAAGGACTTGCGCCCTCATCGTGTCTGCCTCCCTCGCTCTTTCGGCCCTGTCGCCGCTCCTGCCCGCTTGGGCGCAGGACGCCGGGGCCA
>JANOOM010000647.1:0-3577 GCA_031421335.1 Armatimonadota bacterium | reverse complement strand
GGAAGGGTCGGCGCTTGCGCCGGGGTTAGGTCCTAGTCCTTGACCGTGTCGGCCTTCTTGACCCAGGACATCAGGCCGCGAAGGGTCCGCCCGACTTCCTCGATCTGCGAGTCGTTGTCAATGGCAGCAAGGGCGTTGAACGAGGGCCGGTTGGCCTTGTTCTCCAGAATCCACTCTTTGGCAAACTGGCCGGTCTGGATCTCCTTCAAAATGCGGCCCATCTCGGCCTTGGTCTCGTCGGTGACGATGCGCGGGCCGCGCGTCATGTCGCCGTACTGGGCGGTGTCCGAGATCGAGTAGCGCATGCCGCCGATGCCAGCCTCGTACATCAAGTCCACGATCAGCTTCAGCTCGTGCAGGCACTCGAAGTAGGCGATCTCAGGCTGATAGCCCGCCTTGACCAGCGTCTCAAACCCGGCCTTGACCAGTGAAGTCGCGCCGCCGCACAAGACCGCCTGCTCGCCGAACAGGTCCGTCTCGGTCTCCTCCTTGAAGGTCGTCTCCAGGACGCCCGCCCGGCTGCCGCCGATGCCCTTGGCCCAGGCCATCGCAAGGTCGCGCGCCTCGCCGGTAGCGTTCCGCTGCACGGCAATCAGGCAGGGAACGCCCTTGCCTTCCTGGTAGACGCGCCGGACCAGATGGCCGGGGCCTTTCGGAGCGACCATGAAGACGTCCACGTCCTCCGGGGGCTTGACTTGGCCGAAGTGGATGGAGAACCCGTGTCCGAAGGCGAGCGCGTTGCCCGGCTCAAGGTTCGGCGCGATGCTGTCGCGGTAGACATCGCCCTGGACCTCATCGTTGATGAGGATCATGATGACGTCGGCCTCTTTGGCCGCCTCTTCCACGGTCTTGACGGCAAGCCCCGCTTCTTCCGCCTGGGTCCAGCGCCGTGAGCCGGGCCGCAGGCCCACCCGGACGTCCATCCCGCTGTCGCGCAGGTTGAGGGCATGGGCGTGGCCCTGGGAGCCGTAGCCGATGACGGCGAGCTTCTTGCCGTCGAGCAGTGTCAGATCGGCGTCGTTGTCGTAGTAAACCTTCGCTGGCATGTGTTTGTGTGTTCTCCTCGGTCATCGAATGAACGTGTCATATTCCCAGGTGATCTTCTCGTGTTCCCAGGCAATCCCTAGTACTGTTTTTGCTTTTTCAAAGGCTTCTAAGCTGCGGGCCGTAATTTGCAGCCACGGGTCTGCTCCGCCGAAAGCTTGGATCAGTAGGTCATCAGCGCCATAAAATCGGGCTGGGTTGGAAGGCCAATGCCAGTCAGGAAACCCCAGAGGGACGAAAGCTCGCTCGACCTTTTCAAATGTCTGTGGAGCGACCCGATCCAGAGCCTGAAAGACTTTGTTGACGGGGTTGAACCTTGTTTCAAGAACGACCATCTGCAAAGCAAACTCAGACAGTGTGTTGTTCTCCTGGACAGACTCCTGCCGGGTCGAGTGGAGGCCACTGTTGTCCAGCCAAAGTGGCGGGTCAGCGCGGGCGAGAGCAGACTTATGAATGCCCCATTCTATCACCTGCTGATTTTCGCAGTAGAATACGAGCAGACCATTCTCTTCCATGATTTCCAGCTCCTCCGGCGCAGCTAGAAAGTTTTGCATGGCTACTTTGCATGGCTACTATGTCCTTGCGCCTGCCCATCAGCCTGTACCATTCCCGCAGCGCAAGTGGGAGCTTCAGGCCGAGTCGCTGCTCTGCCGCGTCCAGTTCTGCCGCCGAATAGCCGTCGCCTTCTTGTAAAGGCGAATGCCACTCGGCCGCGAAATCCGTCAGCAGGGACCAGCGATCTTTACGCTCCGCAAGGCGCACGGCAAACTTTTGGGCGTCAAACATGGCGGTTCACCTCATCAGCCGCGCAGCACCAGCACTGGCAGAAGCTTCAGGCCTTTGTGACTGCTTTATCACCGGGCAGGGTTAGCAGAAGCGACGCCTCCAAGTGTTCCTTTGCTTCCAGGTCTTCCTCGATCTGCTCCATGACATCACGATAATCGCGCGCCCTGATGTCTGGCGGGCTAGGCTCGACCACGATGTACCACCGATCGCCTTCGCGCTGCGCGCCGGCACGGGACATTTTCAGCCGAAAGTTCTGCGGCTGATGTTTGCCGACACAAGCCGCCACGAACTCGATGGAAGACCGGTCAGCCTGGCAGTACGGGTACGAGTGATATTTTCAGGTCTTCATGGTCCTCGATATCGCCTTCCGCTTCGGCGAGCCGCCCGTAGTAGTCGTAAGAGTAGACGTCCTCTTTATCCGGCTGTACGACGACCTCCCACCAGTCGTCACGAGAATGCCGGAGGCCGGTCTCGCTCACGTTCAGCCGGTAGTTCGGGGGCTGATGCGGCTCCAGATAGCGTCTCACGATCTCGACTATTCGCTGCTGTTCTTTAGTCATGTTCGACTCCAAACTGTCGGAACACTTTTGCCGCGTCCCTCAGGATACTGCGTGTAATCGCCCCATCAGTCGTGCGGCGCTGATAGTCTGCCGAAATTCGCGCCGAATAGAGGCGTCAGACGACTGCAACAACCTCTGCCCTCTGCCTATCAGAGAGCGTCAGATGCTGCCTAACAAGCTTGGGGAGAGCTTTATGATTCGGGGTCTCCTGATCTCCTCCGAAGTCAACACCCACCAAACTGAGTTCGTGCGTTAAGACGCAGAAGGCAGCGTAATAGAAGCGGCTGACACTGCTGCGGTATCGTCCACCATCCAGTAGTTCGCGCCCCGCCTGGAAGTTCTCAATCCCGATCTCCTACCACGTCGCCATGTTCTCCTCCTTGAACGCGCCGGCGACCGCGCCCAGCGCGGCCGCCCACGACTGCCCCGGCGACCGTGCCGATAATCAGAAACAGGCCTAGGTTGACGAGCAGGTTTGCCACTGTGTCCAGCCCCAGCTTATTGGTGATGGCGTTGTAGACCGTCCAGAGCGCGTAATTGCCCACGCCGATGATCGCCCCGACGAGCAAGCCCATCCCCACCCGCTTCGCCCGCACGCCCCAGGCCAGGCCGGCAAGGGGCGCGAGGACCAAGACGGCGAGCATGAGCAGGTGGGCCTGATGTTCGTCTATCAGCTCTTTCACAACGCTAAATGCCCCGGACGCCGCGCGCCATGGCGATCCGGCCGGTGCGGACAAGCTCGCGGATGCCGTAAGCCTCCAGCAGCTTCTCGAAGGCGTCTATTTTGTCGCCCCCACCAGTCAGCTCGATGACGAAGGTCTTTTCAGACATATCAATGACGCGGCCCCGGAAGACTTCCACCAGTTGCAGCAGGGCCGTCCGGTGCTCGACGGGCGCGTTGACCTTGATCAAGGCCAGCTCGCGGGCGATGATCGGGATGCCCATGTAGTCCTGGACTTTGGAAACGTCAATGAGCTTGTGGAGCTGCTTGGTGATCTGCTCCACTTCCTGCTCGTCGCCATTGACGACCAGAGTCATGCGCGAGAGTTCCGGGTTCTCAGTGATGGAAACGGCCAAACTCTCGATGTTGTAGCCCCGGCGCGAGAACAGCCCGGAGACGCGCGAAAGCACGCCGGGCTTGTTGTCCACGAGGACTGTGATTGTGTGCTGCTGCTGCAAAGCGTCGT
>JANOOM010000646.1:0-5980 GCA_031421335.1 Armatimonadota bacterium | reverse complement strand
GGAGGGTGAAGAGGTCAGACCGAGGGCCAAAGCAGGGCGCCTCTTCCGGCGCCTCTCTTAATCCAAAACTCCTCACCCTCCCGTTTCGGGAGGGTCGGCGCGCAGCGCCGGGGTGGGTTCTACACCGCCGCCTCGTCCAGCGCCTCGAAGTGGGCGATCTCCTGGAAGGCGCGGTAACGGGAAGCGATGTCCTCCTGGGTCAAGCTTCGCAGGCGGTTCAAGGAGAAGTCCTCGACGTTGTAGGAGGCCATCACGCTGCCGTAGACGACGGCCTTCTTGAGCGTGGCGACGCTCGTATCGTCGCGGGAAGCGACGTAGCCAATGAAGCCGCCGGCGAACGAGTCGCCCGCCCCGGTCGGGTCGGCGATGTCTTCGAGCGGGTAGGAAGGCGCGGCGAAGTGCGTGTCGCCGCTAAACAGCAAAGCGCCGTGCTCGCCCTTCTTGATGATGACCGTCTTCGGCCCCATCTCCTGCAAGGCACGGGCGGCCTTGATGACCGAGAGCTTGCCCGTAAGCTGCCGTGCCTCGGCGTCGTTCATGAACGCGATGTCCACGCGCTTGAGAACTTCGACCAGGGCGTCGCGCTTGCCCTCGATCCAGAAGTTCATGGTGTCGCAGACGGTCAGGGTCGGGGCCTCCACCTGCGTCAGCACTTGCAACTGGAGTTCCGGGTCAATGTTTGCGAGGAAGACGTATTTGGCCTTCTTGAAGTTCTCGGGCAGGGCGGGCTGGAAGTCGGCGAACACGTTGAGCTGCGTGTCCAGGGTGTGCGCGACGTTCAGGTCGAAGTCGTAGTAGCCCGCCCACCGGAAGGTCTTGCCGCCCGCGATGGTCTGCACGCCCGCGAGGTCAATGCCGCGCGACTTCAGGAACTCCAAATGCTCGGGCGGGAAGTCGTCCCCGACCACGCCGACGAGCTGGATGGGGGAGAAGAACGAGGCGGCGACGCTGGAATAGTCCGCCGCGCCGCCCAGGGCGTCTGTGACCTCGCCGGTGGGCGTCTTGACCGAGTCCAGGGCCATGGAGCCGACGATGAGAACGGGGGATTGGGACATAAGTGTTTCCTTGAAAAAAGTGTTAGAAGAAGGTGTTAAGGGCAGCGAGAAGCGTGTCAAAAAGAAAGCCCGCCGCGAGGCGCGGTGGGCAGTTCTGGCGATGCTTTTGTTGCTAGATTATCACTAGAAAGGGATGACCCCGGCGGGATTCGAACCTGCGACCTTCTCCTTCGGAGGGAGACACTCTAATCCGCTGAGCTACGAGGCCATTTCCGCAAGCAGTCTACCCGGAAGGGGCAAAAGTTGTCAAGGGCATGAGAAGAACAAATTGTGCGGGAGTTCACACGAGTGATTTCAATCACTCGTCCCAGCTAACCCGAATTCCTCACCCATGCCGCCGCGCCAGCAGGAGGCAGGCGCCGCCTGAACCGGCGGCGCTGAAGACGGCCTCGCCCATCCCGCGCACCGCATTCCCTTGGAACGCGGTGGCGATCTCCGCGAGGCGGGTAGGAGAAAGTGGCTCACCGTCCTGGCCGCCGGCCAGCAGCAGCGTGTCGCCTACGCCGAGCATTAGGCCGCCCTCCTCGAACGTCTCCGCCGCGCCGTCCGCCCTCAGAACTCGCGAGAGTGCGGCGCCCGCCGACGCCGTGGTGGTCTCGCCGGTCGAAGCGTCCAGCGTCGCCAGCGCGAGCGTGACGGGGTGGGTGCCCTGGAAGTCCCCCAGGGGCTGGGCCTGGGTGATATAGTCCATCAGTCGGACCAAGACCGTCGCGGGGCTGTCGTCCTGGCGGAGCAAAACGCGCAGGGCATACTTGACCTGAGCCGCCTGCGTCGCGGCGTCCCCGCCCACCCCTGCAACGTCCCCGGCGACCAGGGCGATGCGGCCCCCGGCCAGCGCGAAGGCGTCGCAGAAGCCGCCGGCGGAGGCCGCCGGGTCCGGGTGGAACGTCTCGATGTCCAGGTGCGGAAAGGCGTTTGGGACGGCGAAAAGCAGGACCAACAGGGCGTCGGACACGCGCCGCTCGCGCTCGGTGTCTGCCGACTGGGCGGCTTCCGCCGCGCGGCGCACGGAAACGTCGCGGACCAGCCAGCGCAGGGTCGTTGGCTGGCCGCCAAAGCCGGGGACGACGGAAACGGTGATGGCAGCGTGGAACATGTCGGTGGGGCGCCGGCGCAGGCGCATCGCCCACTCCTGGGGCGGGGCGGGTAACGCGGCGATGGACGACAAAGCAGCGGAATAAACCGACAGGTCTTCGGAAAAAACCGAGGCCCCCAGCCCGCGCCCCTTCAAGAAGCGCGGGGCGATGCCCAGCAGGTCCGAGGCAGCGCGGTTCGCTTCCAGGACTTTGCCGTCGGGCGTGGTGACGAGGTAGCCGTCAGGCGCGAACTCGAACAAGTCCTGGTAGCGGTGGCGCTCGGCTTCGATGCGCCCGTGCGCCATCAGCAGCTCCTCGTTCTGGGCGCGCATCTCCTCCTCGGCGACGCGCAGCTCCTCGACGGTCGCTGTCAACTCTTCGAGGGCGTCCGGCAGCAGGCCAGGGCGCTTCTCGATGGGCGCCTCGGCGCGGCGGTGCAGACCCTCGGCGCGCGCCCTGGCCTCGTCGGAGGGCCTCAGTGGGTGCATACCGGCGGTGGGGAATGGATTGAGGTCTTTTTCAGGCATGGGTATCGCTCTCCGGCTTGGCGCCTTCGGGTACGGGCTGTTCTTCCACTAGCAGGATGACACCCCCGGCCTCGCCCCCCGCGCCCGCCAAGCGGGTGAGGAGGACCCGGCAGGTGATGGCCTTGCCGCGCCGGTTGCGCGCCGCGACGGCGATCTCGTGGCTAACCCCCAGGGCGATCTCCCGCTTAGACTCCGGGGCGCCCGTCCCAGTGAGGCAGGCGCGGATAGCCGGGACAAGCTCCTCGACGGGCAGGCCGATGTCCAGGGTCAGGAATGACCGACCGTGGGCTTCCTCGGCGCGCACGCCCCATAGCTCCTGGGACCGGCCGTTCCAGACCTGTACCTGGAGATCTCGGTCTAGCACGATGACGCCCGCCCGCAGGCTGCCTAAAATGGACTCCAGGAAGGTATTGGCCTGGTTCAGCTCCCCGGACCGCACCCGCAGCTCCTCGTTGATGGTTTGCAGCTCCTCGTTCGTGGACTGCAGCTCCTCGTTGGTCGTTTCGAGTTCCTCGTTGGTGGACTGCAGCTCTTCGTTGGTCGTTTCCAGCTCTTCCACGGTGGACTGGAGTTCCTCGTTGGTGGTCTCCAGCTCTTCGTTGGTGGACTGAAGCTCCTCGTAGGCCATCTCCAACTCGCGGTTAGCCGCTTGAAGCTCGTCGGATAGGTGTCGCACTCGGGTGATATCGTGGAAGGTGATGCCCGTGCCCAGCAGGGCGCTGCCGTCCTGGAGGGGGACGAGCGAGATGTCCAGGTAGGTCACGTCGCCGCCCGGCAGTGGGTAGGCCACCTCCTTGATTCCGACCGTCCGGCGCTCGGAAAACACCTGCTCGATGCAGGAGCGAAGCCCGGCGGGGCGGTAGGAGATCTCCAGGTCCTGAAGCGGGCGGTCCAGATCGCGGGCGCTCAGGTGGAACATGGACAGGGCGCGCTCGTTCGCGAGGACCAGAATCCCGTCCCGGTCCACCACGATCTGCGCCACCGGTCCAGCCTTGAAGACGGCCTCGCGCAGCCGCAGGGGGTCGTCGGCGGAGGCGGGGGATTGTTCGCCCCCGCCGCTACGCGCCAGCAGCAGCAGCCGGTCGCGGAGGCCGGACCGGCCGGCCTTGACGAAGACACGGCGCTTCAAGTCCAGCGGCAGGAAGAGGTTCGCATACGAGAACAGCATCTCTGCTTTGCCCAAGCACAGATAGCCGCCATCGCGCACGGCGAAGTGGAACCGGGCCAATATCTGCGCCTGCACTTCGGCATTGAAGTACATCAGGGCGTTGCGGCAGGTCAGAAGGTCCACGCGCGAGATGGGCGCGTCCCGCAGCAGGTCGTGGCGCCCGAAGATCAGTGCGCGGCGCAGCTCCTTGTGGAAGACGTGCCGGCCGCCTTCGAGCGCGAAATATTTCTCCAGCAGGGCCAGTGGGACTCCGTGGATCTCGCGCGCCGTGTAGGCGCCGGAGCGGGCCTGCGCCAGTGCCTCCTCGTCCACGTCCGTGGCGTAGATCTTGACGCGGCGGCGGAACGCCTCCAAGCCGAGCTTCTCGGCCAGTATCATCGCCAGCGAGTAGGCCTCCTGGCCCGACGCGCAGCCCGCGCTCCACAGCCGGACCGACTCGCCGTCGGCCTTGGCGGCGAGGATGCGCGGGACGATCTCCTCGGCCAAATAGTCCCATGTCGGCACATCCCGGAAGAACGCCGTGACGTTGATCAGGATCGTGTTGAACAAGCGCCCGAACTCTTCCGGATGGACCTCCAAATAGTCCAAATAGTCGCTGTAGCGCGCCACGCCGACCGACTGCATCTGCTTGTCCACGCGCCGCGTGAGGCTCGCGCGTTTGTATCCCAAGAAGTCGAAGCCCCGGCTGAACTTGAGGTAAGACAGCAGGGCCTCGAATTCGGGGTCGGTACCGCCCCCGCCGTCCGCTCCCTGTTCCGCTTGCTGACCTCTCCGCTCTTCCGTGGGGACGTCCTCCGGCTCTTCGTCCGGGGCCGCATTGCCGTTCATGCCGCTGATGATCATCGGTTGCCCCCGCGCGCGCTGGGGTGCGCCATGCCGCGCGCGTCTTCTTCCATGTCGGGCAGGCCGGGCGCGGCGATAATCTGGCCGCCGACCAGGACCTGCTTGATGGTGGCGGCCCGGCCGCGCGCGTCCACAGCCTGCTGCTGGAAGCGCGAGGCGGCCAGGGTGTGCCCGCGCGCTCCGGCGCGCTCCTGCAAGCGGTCGGCCAGGACCGCGCTCACCTCGAGGGCGCGCAATGCGACCCAGAGGGCCTCTTCCAGCCCGTCCGACTGTGTAGCGAGGAGGTTTTCGGGCGAGAAGGCATGACCGACTCGGCAGCAGAAGCGCAGCAAGCCGTCTTCCTCCGCCTCCCACAAGGCGTCGTGGCAGTCCGGGCAGGCATAGGACGACGGCTCCCCTTCTTGCCAGGTCTCCAGGGAGGCCATGTCGAACTCGGCGACCTTCACCTCGTCTTCCAAGCCTGGTGTCACAGGCGTCCTGCTTTCTGCCGATGCGGGCTGGTACGCCAGGCGGGCCAGGGTCGGGCCGATCTCGGAGAGGGGGACGACATGATCTGCGGCTACGCCTTCGATGGCGGCACGAGGCATGGAAGCGAACAGGGCATCGTCGGGGTCCTGCACCACGACCAGCCCGCCGCGCTGCTTGACGGCCTGGAGGCCCGCCGTGCCGTCGTCGAGCGTGCCGGTAAGGACGACGCCGATCACGCGCGGCCCGTAGGCACGGGCGGCCGACCGAAATAGGGTGTCCACGGCGGGTCGGTGGCGGTTCTCGTGCGGCCCGCGCGTCAGCCGGATGCGGCCGTCCTCGACCAGCAGGTGATGGTCGGGCGGTGCGACATAGATGCGACCGTTCTCGATCCGGTCCCCATCGGCGGGGTGGACGGCGGGCAGGGGGCCGCGCCGGCTGAGGATGCCGGGCAGGACGCTGGTCCCATAGGGGGGAACGTGCAGCACGACAAAGACGGCCGCGGGCAGGCCGGCCGGCAGCCGGCCCGCCAGATCGGCCAGTGCTTCCACGCCGCCCGCCGAGGCGCCGACGACGATGATGTCGTGTCCCCCGGTGGCGCTGCCTCCGGGGGTGGATGTTTGAGTATTTGCCATGGGTTGAAGTGGAGTGATTTCGTATTATTTTACTTGGAATCGGGCGTGGATGTCAAGCAAGGAAGTCAGATCCCGTACACGTCCCCGAACTTCGTCTTCAGGTACTTCAGATAGGGGGCGGCGTCGAGCGGGCCGCCGACGATCTTCTGGACCAGCTCCCTGGGCAGATACTTCCGGCCGTGCTTGTGGACGTTCTCCCGCAGCCAGCCCA
>JANOOM010000645.1:0-1938 GCA_031421335.1 Armatimonadota bacterium | reverse complement strand
GCTGGAAGGACTACTTCCTCCCAGCTGCCCACGACCTCAGCGGGACGTAGGCGCGCGCCTACCCGACCGCCTGCGTAACGAACTTGATGTTCAGGTAGGCCTCGATCGCCTCGGCCCCGCCTTCCGAGCCGTAGCCGCTGTCCCGCACGCCGCCGAACGGCACCTCGGGCAGGGCCAGGCCCATGTGGTTGATCGTCATCATCCCGACCTCCACTGCGGCGGCCAGTGCCGATGCGGACTTGGCCGATTGGGTGAAGGCGTAGGACGCCAGGCCGAATGGCAACCGGTTGGCTTCAGCCACCACATCGTCGAAGTTGCCGAACGGCGAAATCAGCGCCAGTGGCCCGAACGGTTCCTCGTTCATCACCCGCATGCCGGCGTTGACGCCGGTCAGCACCGTCGGCTCGAAGAAATTGCCCTTGTTGCCGATGCGCTTGCCGCCCGTGCGGACCTCCGCCCCCTTCTGCACGGCGTCACCGATCAACTCCTCCATCGCCGTCACCCGGCGCGCGTTGGCCAGCGGCCCCATCTGCGTGCCCGCCTCCAGCCCGTCGCCCACCTTGATCCCCTGGGCGATGCTGGTGAAGCGGTCCACGAACTGCTCGTAGGCCGCCTCCTGCACCAGGAACCGCGTGGGGCTGACGCAGACCTGGCCGGCGTTGCGGAACTTGGCCGCGGCGAGTTGCTTGGCCGCCCCGTCCACGTCGGCATCGGCGAACACGATGGCCGGGGCATGGCCGCCCAGCTCCATCGTCGCCCGCTTCATGTGCAGCCCGGCCATGGCGGCAAGCTGCTTGCCCACCGGCGTCGAGCCGGTGAACGAGATCTTGCGGATCGCCGGGTGCGGGATCAGGTGGCCGCTGATCTCGGATGGCGTGCCGAACACAAGCTGCACCACCCCTGGCGGCAGCCCGGCGTCCACGTAGCAGCGGATCAGCTCGGCGCAGGACGCCGGCGTTTCCTCCGGCCCTTTCACGATGATGCTGCACCCGGCGGCCAAGGCGATGGCCGTCTTGCGGTTGGCCTGGTTGATCGGGAAGTTCCATGGAGCGAAGGCGGCCACCGGTCCCACAGGCTCACGCAGGCTCAGTTGCAGCACCCCCTCTGTCCGCGCCGGGATGACACGGCCGTAGGTGCGGCGGGCTTCTTCCGCAAACCAGTCTATGACGTCCGCGGCGAACAGCGTCTCCATGCGGGCTTCGGCCAGCGGCTTGCCCTGTTCTAGCGTCATCAGCCGCGCGATGCCGTCAGCACGCTCGCGCAGCAGGTCCGCCGCCTTCCGCATGACCTTGCTGCGGTCGAAGGCCGACACCTTGCGCCAGGCCGCGAAGCCGCGGACCGTCGCGTCCAGCGCGCGGTCCAGGTCGGGGGTGCCGGCATGGGCCAGCAGACCGTTCACCTCACCAGTCGCCGGGTTCAGGACTTCGAGCGTGCGGCCGGACGCCGCGCCGGTCCATTGGCCGTCTATATGGAGTTGGACGCTGGGATACATCGTGTGGGTCCTCATGACTTTCGCGGGAATCTATGCCCACCGGTGGATGGGGTCGAGTGGGGAAGATCAGGCTCCCAACCGGGATCGGGACAGAGGTCGCCCTCGCCGTCCAGGTGCTCAACCGCGTGATCCGCGAAGCCAAGCGCTCATCGTTCGACGTATCTGATCAGAACGCAGGAGAGCTGATCTCACCGCAATCAGGTCCGTGTGCCACTGCCCACTGGAGGCAATCCGCACCTTCTGCTCGACGCCCTCTTTCTATCACACTGCTGTCACCGGGTCCGTGTGATCTATATGCGACGCTGCCAGGGTCCTCTAAGGAATGGCCGCTCCACCCCGGCTGAGTAGGAGGCCTTCATGGCTAAGACACCTGGTACGCCCAAGGCGAAAACGGGCGCCCCGGCGCAGTTCGACATGAATAGCCGCGAACGGAAAGGCGGCGGCAA
>JANOOM010000644.1:0-16267 GCA_031421335.1 Armatimonadota bacterium | reverse complement strand
GGGAGATTCAGATCAAGAGCGACCTGGGCAAGCTGCCATAGTCTCTGCCGCTAATCGAGATCATCCGGAGCCAGCAGGCGAGGCACGAACTCAAGCTCCTGCCGATCCTACCCGAGCACATCTACGCGCTGGAGACACTGCCCCCCCACCACAAGGACCCTTTTGACCGCCTGTTGATCGCCCAGGCACTGGCCGAGGGACTGAGCATCGCCACCGTGGACAGTATTTTCTCGTCCTACCCCATTTCCGTCATCCGGTGACGCAAGCCGTGAAACGCCCCGCCGGGATATTCCGGCGGGGCGTCTTGTCTTTCTCCTAGCTCACGCCGCCCCGAGCTGTTCCAGCAGGAACGCGTAGTCGAACGCCGTCTCGCGCAGGGCGTCGTAGCGGCCCGACGAGCCGCCGTGGCCCGCGCCCATGTTGGTCTTGAGCAGGAGGGCCGCGTCACCCGTCTTCAAGGCACGCAGAAGCGCCACATATTTGGCGGCCTCCCAGTACATGACCTGGCTGTCGTTTAGAGAGGTCTTGACGAGAAGGGCGGGGTAAGGCTTCGGCGCGAGATTGGTGTAGGGGCAGTACGTCTTCATGTATTCGTAGTCTTCTTTGACGTTCGGGTTGCCCCACTCCAGATACTCGCCGACGGTCAGGGGCAAAGTGGCGTCCAGCATCGTGTTGAGCACGTCCACGAACGGGACCTGGGAAAGAACGGCGCGGAACAAGTCCGGGCGCAGGTTGATGACGGCCCCCATCAGCAGGCCGCCCGCGCTGCCGCCCGAGATGGCGAGCCGGTCCGCAGACGTGTAGCCCTCGGCGATGAGATGTTCGGCACTTGCGATGAAGTCGGAAAAGGTGTTCATTTTGACGTGGAGCTTGCCGGCCTCGCGCCACTCCTCGCCCAGATCGCCGCCCCCCCGGATGTGGGCGATGGCAACGGAGACGCCCCGGTCCAGCAGGCTGACGCGGGCGGACGAGAAGGAAACGGGGTACGAAATCCCGTAAGAGCCGTAGCCCTGGAGCAGCAGCGGGGCGCCGCCCTCCCGCGCCATTCCCTTGCGGGAGACCAGCGAGATGGGGACGAGGGTGCCGTCGGAGGCGGGCGCGTGCAGGCGCACCGAGACATACTGCTCAGGGTCGTAGCCGCCCAGAACGGGCGTCCGCTTGAGCAGGATCGCCGCCTGCGTGTTCATATCGTAGTCGTAAACAGAAGAAGGCGTGACCAGGGACTGATACAGGTAGCGGACAGCTTGGGTGTCGAACTCGGGGTTTGTATCCAGGTAAACGGAGTAGGCCGGCTCGGGGAATGAGATCAAATGCGCGTCGCCGCTCGCAAGATCAATGACGCGGAGCTGTTCCAGGCCGCCCTCGCGCTCCGAGATGACGGCGTGGTTCTTGAAGAAGGTCATGCCCTCGCGCGTGACGGCGGGGTTGTGCGGCAGGAACTCCGTCCAGTCGTTCGGGGCGCCGGCCGGAGCCGAAACGATCCGAAAGTTCTTGGCATCCTTGTCGGTGCGGACGTAGAAGCGGTCGCCGTGGTGGGTGACGTAGTAGCGGTGGTCGGTCTCGCGCGGGCGCATCAGTTCCCAGTCGGCTTCCGGCGTGTTGCTCGGCAGGGACCGGACTTCGGTCGTCTTGGAGCTGGCCGAGGTCAGGAACAGGAACGCCTTGGAAAGCGAGCGGCTGGCGTAGACGCTGAATAGGGCGTCCGTCTCCTCGTAGACGAGCGGGTCATTGGGCTGGCCGAGCTGATGGCGGTACAGGCGGTAGGAGCGCTTAGCTTCATCTTCCACCGTGTAAAAGAGCGTGCGGTTATCGGCAGCCCAGACGACTGAGATGGTCTTCTCGACGCGGTCCGGCAGCAGCTCACCCGTCCGCAGATCTTTCACATAAAGCGTGTACTGCCGGAAGCCGGTGACGTCGGTCGAGTAGGCCAGCAGATTGCCGTCGTCGCTGATGGCATAAGCACCCAGGCCGAGATAAGAGTTGCCCTCAGCCAAGACGTTCAAGTCGAGGGTGACCTGCTCTTCAGCCTCCAGGCTGCCCTGCTTGCGGCAGCGGACCGGGTACTGCTTACCTTCCTCGGTGCGGCTGTAATAAAAGAAGTCGCCGTACTTGTAGGGGACGCTCAGGTCGGTCTCCTGAATACGCGCCTTCATCTCCTGATACAGCGTCTCTTGCAGAGACTCGGTCGGGGCGGTAACGGCGTCGGTGTAGGCGTTCTCGGCCTCAAGATAGGCTCGGACGCCGGGCTGGTCCTTCTCGCGCAGCCAGGCGTAGTCGTCCACCCGCACGTCGCCGTGGGTGGTGTCGGTCTTGGAGAGAATCTTGGCGACCGGGGGCGAAAGGGTTTGAGTTGACATGACGCTAGTATACCCACCTAGCCGAACGGCTAGGCCCGCCTGCGCGTCTTTCGCCCAGCGAGCGGGGTCTACACTGTAGCCGAAGAGATTTAAGGCTAGGGCTAAAGGAAGAACACCATGACACAAGAAACGAACACTCCCCTCTCGACATTGGCCGCCCTGTCGGCGGAACTCAGCGACGTGGTCGCCCGCGTCGGGCCGTCTGTGGTCCGCGTGGACGACGGCAGCCGGCTGACGGCGACCGGCCTCCTGTGGACGGAAGATGGTGTGGTCCTGACCACCTCGCACGGGACCGAGCGCGACGACGACCTCCTCGTCGAGCTGGCCGACGGGACGCGGCTGCCGGCCGTGCTGGTCGGACGCGACCCCGAGACGGACCTTGCCGTCCTGCGCGTCTCGGCGTCCGGGCTGAGGCCCGTCACGAAGGCGGACCCCGAGGCGGTGCAGGTCGGCCAGCTCGTGCTGGCCCTGGGCCGCCCCGGCGAGTCGGGTCTGTCGGCGACGTTCGGCATCATCAGCGCCCGGCAGGACACCCAGGACAGGGGCCGACCCGAGTATATCCTGCACACCGACGCCACCCTTTACCCCGGCTTCTCGGGCGGGCCGCTGGTGAACGTGGCAGGCGAGGTGGTCGGCATGACGAACCTCAGCTACGGGCGCGGCATGGGCTTCGCCCTGGGCCTGCCCATCCTGGCACACGTCGCCGACGCGCTGCTTGCGGGCGGCGCGGTCAAGCGCGGCTATTTGGGCGTTAGCACCCAGTCGGTGGCACTGCCGCAGAGCCTCCAAACCGCCCTGGCCGTGTCCCAGGAGCGCGGCCTGCTGGTCGTGCAGGTGGAAAGCAGCGGCCCGGCCGACGCGGCGGGGCTTTCCCTGGGCGACATCCTGCTCGGCCTCGGCGGGGCGGCTCTGGACGACGTGGACGACCTGCGGCGGCACCTGCGCGGCCTGGCGGCGGGGCAGGCGGTAACGCTGGACCTTGCGCGCGGCGGCGCGGCGCACTCGCTGACCGTGACATTGGGCGCGCGGGAGTAGAGGGGGACACGATGGCATTGTCACTGGACACGATGGCATTGTCACTGGACGCGCTGACCGAGGTGGCGGCGCAGACGACGGAACTCATCAGCACGCTGCGGCGGAGCGTCGTGCTGGTGCGCGGGCGGGACGGGCACGGCGCGGGCGTCGCCTGGGGAGCGCCGAATGGGGCGGAGATAGTCGTCACGAACGACCACGTCGTCCGGGGAGACCGGGGCGTCGTGGAGACGGCAGACGGCCGGATGCCAGAGGCGAGTCGGAGGCGGATGCCGGATGGGACGAGTGGCAGACGAGTGAATAAATTCACTCGCTATGCGTCAGACCTGTCCAGGGGACAGAAGAAGGGGAGCAGCAGGCAGGGACGGCATCCCCCTGTCCGATTGTCCCTTGGACAAATCTTGCCAGAGCGAGTGAATTTATTCACTCGTCCAAACTGCGCGCTCGCTCCGGCCCGCGCCCGCGCCCACTCAGGCCCACGCCCATTCAAGCCCGCGCCCATTCAAGCCCGCGCCCACTCAGGCCCGCGCCCCTACAGCGGCTTGCCGTCCACCGTCGCCTTGAACGAGGACGCCTGCTCGCGCGTCAAGAACCACACCCCGCCGCGCTTGACCCAGGCGTCCTGGTAGGCGCCATCCAGCACCACCACGTCGTTGAGCTGCGTCTGCGGGTTGAACACCAGCACCGTGCCACGGCGGCGGACGACCACGGCGGCCTCCGACCCGCCCTTGCCAAGCGTCACCTTCTGGATGGTGGACTTGGTGACGCTGGACTTCACGGTGCGGAACGTCTTCAGAAAATCCACCCGCTCTTCCTTCAAGTCGTGCGCCTTGCCCGCCGTCGTGACGCTCGTGAAGTCCGGCGCGTAGTGCGCCAGAGTCCCCTCGATGTTCTTGCGCGAGACTGCCCCGTCGCGGTCGTTATAATCGGCCTGGAGCGTCTTCTGCACCTCGGCGGGCGCGGCGGCCTGCGCCACGGGCAGGAGGGCGACCCCCATCAGGACCATCGCCGCCATCATCGGCAGCTTCCGTAGCTTCCGCACCATTTTGCCCCTCTTTTCTGACCCTCCCCGACACGCGGCGAAGGGGACCCCACCATTCACGGGCTGGGCGCGCTTACACTTTGAAGCCCGTAAAACTGGGTACAATCCGAGCGGTCGCCAGGCACCACATTAGTGAAGAAGGGGCGCCGTGACGTTCGCCTCCGATTCTTTACACACCCAGGCCCCCCATTCCTCCTCGAAGAGGGCACCACAAAAGATAAGCGGCGAGATCGCCATATAACTAAGCATGAGAGTCCTCGCCGCACTGCTGTTTTTTCTGGCCGCCCGCCCCGCCCTCGCGCAAGCCTTTACGCTCACCGACCTCGGGCTGCCCCCGGGCTATACCAACAGCAGCGCGAAGGCGATCAACGCGAGGGGGCAGGTGACCGGCGAGATCAGCCACGGGCCACGGTTCAGTCACGCCTTCCTCTACAGCGGGGGCCGGATCACAGACCTCGGCACGCTGCCCGGCTTCACCGACAGCGTCGGCAACGCCATCAACGACGGCGGCGAAGTGGCCGGGGTCGCCACCCGCCCCGACCCGACCTCGAACCCCGACTCGGCCTCGGCCCTGACCGTTCACGCCTTCACGGCGAAGGCGGGCACGCTCCAGGACCTGCGCCCTCAGGGCAGGGCGCTGTATCTGAGCAGCGGCATCAACGCGGCGGGCCTGGTCGTGGGGGGCGTCATCACACTGCGCGACCAGGACCGCGCCTTCGCCACGCGCGGCGACCGCGTTGTCGTCCTGGACGAGATGATCACGCAGGCCGGGGCGGGCTGGAAGCTGCAAGAGGCGGACGGGGTCAACGACGCGGGCGACATCGTGGGGTCCGGCACGCGGGGCGGCGGCCCGCACGCCTTTCTTCTGCGCGGGGGCGCGGTCACCGACCTGAACCGCTACCTCGCGGCCCCTATGGGCTGGGTGCTGGAGCGGGCGACGGGGATCAACAACCGGGGAGACGTCGTCTGCATCGGCAAGCGCGGGGCGGCGTCCCACGCCTTCCTCCTCAGCGGCGGCCTGATGGCGGACCTCGGCGCCCTAGAGGACTACCCCAACACCGTCGAGGCGCACCTCAACAACGTCGGCCAGGTCGTCGGGACGGCGGAAGCGGCGTCCGGCGGCGCCCAGTGCGCGTTCCTCTACGACCGGGGCCGACTTTCCGACCTGAACCGCTGCCTCCCCGCCGAAGCGCATTGGAGCCTGACGGAAGCCAACGGCATCAACGACACCGGCGTCATCGTCGGCGCGGGCGAGCACGAGGGGCGGGGGCGCGCGTTCCTACTGACGCCGAAGGAGAAGTGAGCGGGATCAAGGGAAGGACTGGACGAGCGGTGCGGCCACGACAAGGAGGGCGCATACATTTGCGGTATGCCTATGGCGTGTGCGCCTCACGAACCCAGGGCGAGAGCATCTTAATTTTCCTACGAACGCTTGTACGCTTCTGGCTGCTCGGGGGGGTAAAATACCTGGAAATTGAGCCGAGTTAACTTAGTTGTCGGCCCCTATAAATTGAGATGCTCTCGCCCTGCTCACGAACTCCTACCGCCTTGACAGCCGCCCGCCTCCCGCCCCCGGCGGACGACGGCGTACATGAAGAACAACGCTCGGCTGACGGGCCAGATCCAGGACACCGCCGCGCTGACGCAGGATGAGGTCCAGAAGTCGGTGAAGGCGGGGGATATAGCGGAGCGGCAGGAGCGGCTGTTCAGGGAGGGGGCCACGCCCGCACCCGTCGGCGCGGCCCGCTTGCGACAGAACACGGAGATCGCGCAGGAGCTTTATCGGCGGCTCCAGACGGCCCTCGAAGCCCTCCGCCTGCAACGGGACCTCGTTTCGGGGGACGTGACGATCACCGGGTATGCTGAAACGCCCAGCACGCCCTCTTAGCAGGCAGGAAAAACGCCTGGCCGCCTTGAACCTACACAGCACATGGAAATCAATGAAGCGACAATCGCGCAGTTCAAAACCGACTTCGCCCGCGTCCGGGCCGAATGCGGCAAGGTCATCGTCGGCAACACCGACATCGTGGACGGCGTGCTGATCTGCCTGCTGTCCGGCGGCCACGCCCTGCTCGAAGGCGTGCCGGGCCTGGGCAAGACGCTGCTCGTCCGCACCCTGTCGCGCGTGCTGGACCTGGACTTCAACCGCGTCCAGTTCACACCCGACCTGATGCCCGCCGACATCACCGGCACCAACATCCTGATGGAAGACGACTCGGGCCGCAAGATCTTCCAGTTCCAACCTGGCCCCGTCTTCGCCAACATCGTGCTGGCCGACGAGATCAACCGGGCCACGCCCAAGACCCAGTCCGCGATGCTGGAAGCGATGCAGGAACACTCGGTCACGGTTTCGGGTAAGATGTACCAGTTGCAGGAGCCGTTCTTCGTGCTGGCGACCCAGAACCCCATCGAGATGGAAGGGACGTACCCGCTGCCCGAGGCGCAGCTCGACCGGTTCCTCTTTAAATTGATCGTCCCCTCCCCCACCCTCGCCGACCTGTCGGCCATCGTGGAGCGGACGACCGGGGCCGAGACGCCGCTCGTGGAGAAGGTGCTGGACGGCCCGCAGATCATGGCGATGCGCCAGATCGCCCGCGAAGTGCCCATCGCCTCCCACGTCCGCGACTTCGCCGTGCGCGTCATCCTCGCCACCCACCCGCGCTCCGAGGTGGCAACGCCCATGGTCAACCAGTTCGTCCGCTTCGGGGCCTCCCCGCGCGGCGCGCAGGCCATCGTCCTGGCCGCCAAGATCCGCGCCCTGCTGGACGGCCGCTACAACGTCGCCTACGACGACCTGATCTCGGTGGCCCCCGCCGCCCTGCGCCACCGCCTGATTCTGAACTTCGAGGGCGAGGCCGAGGGCATCGGGGCGGACGCCATCGTCCGCGACGTCCTGACCCGGCTGTCCACGCAGACGGCGGCGGTGGCCGCGTAGTCTACCGATGAACGAGCCGCACCTCTCTCACCCTCAGACGCCGCCCTGGCGGCACGGCGCTCTGATCGCCTGCATGTTCCTGACGACGGCGGCCTTCGGGTTCTTGCAGCCGTTCGTGCCGCTGTATCTGGCGGCCTCGGGGCTGACCATCGGACGGATCGGGGTCGTCATCGGGGTCGGCACCGCACTGACCCTGCTGGCGCAGCCGCTGATGGGCCGCCTGTCCGACCAGCTGGACGCGCGCCGCCCCCTGATGGTCGCGGCCGCCCTGACCGCGGGAAGTGCCTACGCTGGCTACACGTTCGCCCCGACCGGCAGCCTCGGAGCGTTCCTCGTGCTCACCTTCCTCGGCGTGAACGGGACGCAGTACCTCAACGCCGTCGGCGGGGTGCTGGTGGGGCGGATCGCGGGCCGCGCGGGCGGCGGGGCGGCTTATGCCGGCTACCGGGTCTGGGGGTCGGTCGGGTACATCGTCGTCGCGCTCGCCACCGGCCTGCTGGTCAATCAGGCGCTGGGCCTGCACCCTGGCGCACACGCGCCCTCGCTGCTGGGCCGGGCGGCCCTGACACCCGTCTTCCGGGACGGCTTCTGGCTGTTCGCACTTCTGGCGGTGGCGGCGGTGCTGGTCCCGGACCCGAAGCGGGCCGCCCACAACGCCGCGCCTTCGGCCCGCCCGATATTACTTCCCTCACCGCTCACGGCTAACATCCAGTGGTTCCTGCTGGCACTGTTCTTATACCAGTTCGCGCTCTACGGCGCATCTTCCTATTTGAGCCTGTACTTAAAGGCATTGGGCGCGACGCCGCTCTGGATCACAGCGGTGTTCGCGGCGGGCGTTGTCTGCGAGGTCCTGGTGATGAAGCAGGCGGGGCGGCTCACGGACCGTTACGGCCGGCGCCCAGCCCTGGCGGTCGCATTTGTCCTCATGCCGCTGCGCCTCCTGGCCTACATTCCCGCCCACACGCCGCTCGCCGTGCTCTGCGTGCAGTCGCTGCACGGGCTGAACTTCGGCATCATGGGGGCAATCTCGGTCGTCTTCATCAACGATCTGGCGACGGACCAGGGCCGGGGGGCGGCCCAGGCGCGATTGTTCGGCGTGCAGGGCTTCGCAACCGCGCTGAGTCCGGTGGCCTGCGGCTTCCTCGCCCAGCACTTCGGGATCGGGTGGATGTTCGCGCTGATGTCGGGGGTGGGCATGGCCGGGGCCGCCGTTTTCTTGATGCGCGTCCGGGAGTCGCACCCCTCACCGCTCCCCATCCCCCTGCGGGGTCCCGCCTGCTTCCATCCCCTGCTCCGCCTGCTTTCCGCGCCCCTGGCCCTCTTTTAAGGGCCGTCCGCCCACAAGTCAAGCCCCAGCAGCTTGCGCCCCAGGGGCGTTAAATCGGCCGTCCGGCCGTGTTCCTGCTCCCACCCACGTGGGTCGCCGGGTGCCCAGGAGGCGGCCGGCGGCAGGCGGTCCCGCCAGCGCTTGATGCGGTCCTGATGCGCCACCTCGTTCTCGGGCCGGGCGCGAGACATCGAGATGTACTGAGCCAGGCGGGGGCGGTCCGAGACGTTGTGGCCGTTGCCGTGCGGGAACAGCGAGTTCCAAATGATCAGGTCGCCGGCGCGGGCGGGGATGACGGTGATGCCGAAGTCGGTGAGGTCCGGGGCGAACGGGTTACGGTCAATAGGCTGACTCTGCACCCAGGCTTCGAGGTTCTGGAACAACTCGGGGACACCCTGGAAGCCGCCCATGTCCTCGTCCGTATCGGAGAGGGCGAGGACGCCCTGAACCCCGAGCGGCCTGGTCAAGTCGCGCGTGTCGGTGTCCCAGTGGATGAAGCCCTTGTGGTCGTATTCGGGGTGGTCTGGGTGCCGGGGCGGCTTCATGTTCACGCGGTCGAAGCTGGCCCAGAGCTTTTCAGTGCCGAGCAGTTCGGAGAACGCCTGGTGGACGCGCGGGGCCTGTCGGTTGTCCCACAACGACTGGTGCTGGTAGACTTCCAGCATACCGCCGGGGGAAAGCGGCGGGCGATACCAGTCGCTCTGGTCAGTGGGGTCCATGCCTAGAAAGTCCCAGATCATGGCGACGGCCGCGCGCAGGTTTTTGGCCGGCACGACGTCGCGGGCGATGACATAGCCATTCTCTCGGAAGAAGGCATGGTCGGCGGCGGTGAAGACGGGCATCGTAGGGTTCCTTTCGCAAGACGAGATAAGACGAGATAAGACGAGATAAGACCAGTGATTTCAACCACTCGTCTTAGTCGCGCCTCCAGCTTTCACCAATCATGCACGCTGCCGTCCGCCCGGCGGGTCGTCGGCAGGTAGGCACGCTTGTAGGGGTACTTCGCCGCCTCGGCCTCGTTGATGTCGCAGCCCAGACCCGGCGCCTCGTTGGGCCAGAGCGCTCCGTCGCGGTAGAGGGGGGCGCCGGGCATGACCTCCTGGACGACCTCGGGGAAGAAGACCATCTCCTGGACGCCGAAGTTCGGGACCGCCACATCTAAATGGACATTCGCCGAGTGCGTCATGGGCGCGATGTCGCCCGGCCCGTGCCAGGCCGTCTGGACGTGGTACGTCTCGGCCAGCACCGCGATCTTGCGCGCCTCGGTCACGCCCCCGCAGTGGCCGATATCGCAGCGGATGAAGTCAATGAGCTGTTCGGTGATCAAGGGCAGACAGTCCCAGCGCGTGTGGAACAGCTCCCCCATCGCCAAGGGCGTCGTGCTGGCCGAGCGGACGCGACGGAAGCTTTCTTTGTGCTCGGGCCGCAGCGGGTCTTCCAGAAAGAACAAGTGGTACGGCTCCAGTTCCTTCGCCAGCCGCGCGGCCTGGATCGGGTTAAGGCGCTCGTGGACGTCGTGGATCAACTCGATTTCATCACCGACCGTCGCGCGCAAGTGCTCGAACAGCTTGGGGATGGTCCGCAAGTAGGGGCCAGGCTCCCACGTCTCGGTTTGGGGCAGGCCCTCCTCGACGGTCCCAGGGGCGGGGGCCTGCGTCTGCGTCCCGTAGGTGCCCCGGTTGCCGGGGATGGCGACCTGGACGCGGACGACCTTGAAGCCGCGCGCCATCGCCGCTCGGACGCCGTCTTCCACCGAGGCGAAGTCCGCGCCGCCGACGTGGGTGTAGGCCAGTGCCCCTTCGCGCGTTTTGCCGCCCAAGAGCGAGTAGAGCGGCAGGCCCGCGCGCTTGCCCTTGATGTCCCACAGCGCCATGTCAATTCCGGCCAGGGCGGTCATCAGGACGGGGCCGCCGCGCCAATAGGTCCCCCGGAACAGGGACTGCCAGACGTCCTCGATCCGGTCGGGGTCGCGCCCGACCAGCAACGGGAACAGGTGATCTTCCAGGGCGGACGCGACGGCAAGCTCGCGCCCGTTCAGGGTGGCATCCCCGACGCCGTACAGCCCAGGCTCGTCGGTCTCGATTCGCAGCAGCACATAATTCCGTCCGGGGCAGGTGACGATGGTGCGGCAGCTTGTAATCTTCATTGATTCCTTCTTTCTGGGTGGATACCGGCTCCCCCTGAATTGGGGGCGAGGGGGGAGGCGATCCCTCAGCCTTCCGCCGGCAGCGAGTCCAAAATCTCCCGGATGGACAGCGTCGCCCCGCAGATGACCTCGTCGGACGCCCCGTAATACAGAGTGACTGTGTCGCCGTCCACGGTGTGACCATTGGTGAAGACGACGTTACCGAAGAAGCCGGTCAGCTCATAAGGCGCGGTCGGCTCCATGATCGGCTCGCGCGAGCGCGCCAGCACCTTCGCGGGGTCGTCCCGGTCCAAAAGCAGCGCGCCGAGGCAGTAGCGGGAAGATTCGTCCGCGCCGTGGTAGATAGCGAGCCAGCCGCGCTCGGTCAGGATCGGCTCCGCGCCAGCCCCGATGCGCGTGCCGTCCCACATCCCTGGCCGCGTCCAGGCGAGGCACTTGTGGCCGCCCCAGTGCAGCAGGTCGGGCGAGCGGCCCAGCCAGATGTACGGGCCACCGATGTAGAGGTTCGAGGGCCGGTGCAGGCACAGGTACTCGCCGTTCACCTTCTGGGGAAACAGCGCGCAGTCCTTGTTGGAAGGCGAGATGATCATGCCGTGGTGGGTGAAGTCCTGCCAGTCCGCCGTGCTGGTCATGCCCACCCCGATCCCCGAAGGCGAGACGGCGGTGTAGGTGAGGTAGAACCGGCCGTCTATCTCCGAAACGCGGCTGTCCTCGATACCGAACGACTCCAGTTCCCCGCGCCCCACCAGGGTCGGCGCTTCTTCCGCCTGGAAATGGATGCCGTCGTCGGACGAGGCCAGGCGCAGGTGCGACAAAGTCGTCAGGAAGCTCTGGCCCTTGTACTGGAAGGCGCGTGGGTCCTTGTAAACCACATCGGGGTCGTCCAGGCTGTAGCCGAGGATGGCGATGCCGCCGGGGGCGTTCGGGTCCAAGATGGGCGTCGAGATCTGCCCCTCGACCTGTTTGGGCCGCTCTGCCACGCGCAGCAGCAGCCACGTCTTGCCTTGCCACCGGAAGGCACCAGGGTTCAGCAGGCACTCCACCTCAAGCCCCTGCCGGCTCGGCCTGACGTCTGAAGGCCGCAATATCGGGTTCGTCTCGAACCGCCGCGCGATGTCCGCCATGTGTCTCGTCCCCTCGTTCCATTCGTTCTGCGATCTCGGGGACTGATTCGGCGTGGGGGCGGGCTTTTCCTGTTTTGGCCGGAGACGCGCCACTGCTTTTCGAGGGTCCCGCCTAAAGGTCTGAAAGGGACAGCCCGCCCAGCTTTTCAATCAGCCCCGTCATCACCTGGTCGCGCTTCTTCTCATTGTCGAATGCCAGAAAGAATTCACGCCCACTTGCCATGGTGATCGCCAGAGTCATCGGATCGCCGCTCGGCTGCACCTGCTCGATGTGATCGGTGTTGATCAGCCCTTCTGTGTCCGCATAAAGCCACATGGTTTGCTCCTTGATTGGTCTTCCAGCATTGGTCTTCCAGCACCGACTCGGGGCGGCGTGGCCTGCGTGTGCAGACGGATTCCCCGAGCAGACAGCGTTCTCCTGCTCGGAGGGACCGGCCCTAACACGAGAACGGGGCCGGGGCGAATGCCGCCCCGGCCCCGCCATTTTGTCTTTCTCGCTCCCGGCCGCCTCAGAGGGCACCGCCCGCCGGGCCAGCGCCCATGGGGTTCAGCACCTGCTGCGGCGTCAGGGTCGTCACCGGGCCGTAGGACGCGAGGCCCGACTGGATCGTCTTGCCCTCACCGACGGCGACCACCTGGATGCGGCCCGTGCCCAGGTAGGTCTGGGTCACGCGCTGGACATCGGCGGGCGATACGGCCTGGACTCGCTGCGGGAAGGTGTCCCAGTAGTCGGCAGGCAGGCCGTAGTCCACCACGTCCAGCAGGCGCGACAGGACGCCGGACGGACTTTCCAAGGTCAGCGCGAAGCTGCCCACCAGGGACCGCTTGGCCGCATCAAGCTCGGCCGTCGTCACCGGGGCGCTCTGCATCCGCGCGAACTCCGAATAAAAGCCGCCCACGGCTGGGGCCGTCACAGCGTTGCGGACGCTGCCGCCCATCGTCCAGGTGCCGGGGTACTTGGGGGCGGAGATGCCTGACGAGACCCCGTAAGTATAACCCTTTTCTTCGCGCAGGTCCTGGTTCAAGCGCGAGTTGAACGACCCACCCAGAATGTAGTTCGCCACCGTCAGCGGGAAGAAGTCCGGGTCGGTGCGCTTGATGCCGAGGTTGGCGAACGTCAGGAGCGTCTGGGCCGAATTGGGCCGGTCCACCAGATAGATCGCCGTCTTTTCTTCGGGGCGGAAGACGCCGGGCGGGAGGGCCACATCGGCGCCGGCCGCGCCCGGCCAGTCGGCGAGGGCAGCGGCAATCTTCTTCTCGATGTCGGCGGCCTTGACGTCGCCGGCCACGCCGATCAGCGTCGAGGGCGCATTGCGGTAGTGCTGGGCGTAGAACGCACGCAGGTCGTCCGGAGTGATGCTCTGGATCTGGGCGGGCGTGGCAGCGGGCCGGCCGTAGGGGGTGGCCGCGCCGTAGAGGATCTGCCTGGTGAGCTGGCCGCTGAGGAACTGCGGGTTGTTCTCCTCGGCAGCGCGCTGGGCGACAGCCTGGAACTTGGCCTTCTTCAGCCGGTCGGCGGGGAAGGTCGGGTGCTTCAGGACGTCGACAAGCAGGGCGACCAGGGCGTCGGTGTTCTCCGACAGGCCGCTGACGCTGACGACAGCCCGCTCCGCCCCGGCCGAAGCGCCGAGGGAAGCGCCGATCCGCTCGGTCGCCCGCGCGATCTGCTCGTAGCCCTGCGTCTGCGTGCCCTCGTTGAGCTGGTCCGCCGTTAGGCCCGCGACGCCAGGCTTGGCGGCGTCCTCGAAAAGCGAACCGGCGCGCAGGCTGACTGTGATGGTCACGAGCGGCAGTTTGTGGTCCTCGACGACCAGCATGTGCGCCCCGCCGGTCTTGTCGCCGCCCGCCGGCAGTGTGAATTCCTGCGGGCGCGGCAGCTTGACGCGCAGGAGGTCCTGAGCGACCGGGGCGCGGTTCTTGGGCGCGAAGCTCTGCCCGGTCACGGTGGGGGCCGGCTCGGCGGCCTGCGCCCAAGCGGTGCGCGGAGTCAGGGCCGCGCCCGTCCCGAGCAGCAGGACGGCGAGGGCACCCACGAGTGTCTGCGGGCGCGTCTGATGGGTCTTAGTCACTTGGCATTTCCTTCTGCTTGGGCGGACTGGGCGGGGGCCACTTTAGCGGGGGCGGCTGAAGCGGCGGGCAGTGTGATGACGACCGAGCGGTTCGCCGCGACCAGGTACTTCTGTGCGACGCGCTGGACATCTGCGGCCGTCACTTTGTCCAGATCACCCAGAAACGTGTTGACCCGGTTCGGATCGTGGAACTGGACGGCATACAGACCGAGCTGCTGGGCGCGTCCAAGGGCGGTTTGCAGGCCCCGGACCGCGCCGACGCGCTCCTGGACCTTGGCGGTCGCTAGCTCATCGGCCGTGACGCCGTCCGCTTGGACGCGGGCGATCTCCGCCCCCAGCACGGCTTCCACCGGGGCGATGTCCGCGCTGGGCGGCAGAGTGGCATCCACATTAAAGAGGCCCGGTCCGGTGGACTCTTCCGGCCCGGCCCCGACGCCCAGGGCGAGGTCCTTCTCGACCAGGGCGCGGTACAAGCGGGACGTCTTGCCGCTGCTCAGGATATCGCCCAGCAAGGTCAGCGCGGGGAAGTCGGGCGCGTTCCCCGATACGGTGACGTAGCCGGCCAGATACTGCGGCTGGCGGGCCAGCGCGTCGGACAGGGTCTTGCGCCGCTCGCCGGGGAACACGGCCGGCTCGGAAAAGACGGTCGGCGGGGAGGCCGTGCCGGCGGGGATGGGGCCGAAATAGCGCGCGATTAGAGTGCGCGCCTGCACGCCGTCGAATCGGCCCGTGACCGACAGGACGGCATTCGCAGGCTTGTAATAAACGTCGTGGAACCCGCGGACGTCCGCCAGTGTCGCCGCGTCGAGGTCCGCCATCGAGCCGATGGTCGTGTGCTTGTAGGGGAACCCGCTGTAAGCTTCGTCCAGCAGGGTCTCATAAGTATGTCCGTAGGGCCGGTTGTCGTAGCTCTGGCGCTTTTCTTCTTCGACGACCTGCCGCTGGTTGTCCAGGTTCGACTGGCTGATGTCCAAGGCGCGCATCCGGTCGGCTTCCAGGAAGATGGCAAGCTCGAGCTGGTTCGCGGGCAGGCTCTCGAAGAAGTTGGTGCGGTCCTGGTTGGTGGTGCCGTTCATGGACCCGCCGTTGGACTGGACCAAGCGGATATGCTCGGTCTTGGCGACGTTCTCCGACCCCTGGAACATCATGTGCTCGAAGAGGTGGGCGAAGCCGCTGCGTCCCGGCCGCTCCGAGCGCGAGCCGACATCGTAAGTGACGTCGGCGGCGATGACGGGCGGCGCCTCGGGGCGCGTGTCGGGGGCGAGGATGACGCGCAGGCCGTTCGGCAGCGTGTACTGCTCGTAGGCGATCTTGGGCAGCGCGGAGGCCGCGCCCAGGACGGGGGCGGTCGCCAACGCGGCCAGCGCGGCGGCCCCGGCGGCCAATGCCGCACCGGGCGCTCTGAAAGTCTTTCGGGGCATGGTTTCTCCTGTCTCGTCGTCTTTCTCTGGGATCAAAGGGAAGTTCTGAGTGCAACTGGATGCAAGCGGACAAGAAGCGTCCAGCCCGGCACTGGGCGCGATCAATGACGCCATTATACACCATGGGAGGCACTATTGCGGCAATGGCGGCCGTTCCAGGCGGGCGATGGCGCAGTGATATTTGGCAGCCCTCTGCAAGTCCGTTTCCCCGACCTCCGCGAGCCGCGTCAGGTCATTGTTATCGTACAAGTCGAGCAACTTGACGCGGGCGGCTAGCGGGTCGGCGGCGATGCACTCGATGAACGCCTCGTAGTCCTCGCCCGGCCTCTTCGTCATGGCCTCTTCGTCACGGCCCCGTCGGCGCTCACGATCTCCTCGGGGAAACTGGCATCTTTCAGGTCCCGGAGTGTCATCGTACCGCCCTGCGTGCTCCCGCGACATGATGGAAACGCGAACTCAGGACGCCAGCAAGCACATATATACTATTCAACCGTGATCTCACTTCGCCAGCAGCGCCTCGGGTTTCAACCCGTGGCGCTACCAAACATAGACAAGTCCCACTCGTCCCGCCACTGGATACTCACCTTATCTCCGTCCATTTCAAGCGGCAGCCAGACGTAGCGCGAGTCTTGCAGATTGTCCGCGATCCAGCGGTCGGCCAGGAAGATGAACGTGCCCGGATGCCCCGCCACGGGCAGAACGAACGTGCTCTGGGCGCCGAACGTGGTTTCCGCCCCCGGCCCGACGCACGGATTTCCCTTCACTTCCCACGGGCCGAGCGGCGAGGGGGCGACCGCATATTCGGCCCGGTTCG
>JANOOM010000643.1:0-14746 GCA_031421335.1 Armatimonadota bacterium | reverse complement strand
CATGGGCGGCGGGTGCGGAGAAGAGCATCGCCGCGAGGACGAGGCTGGACAGGGCGAGCGCCTTATATAATATAAGGCGCGGACGAGGGGCAGTGTGACGAGCGTTCATGGATGCGACCTCTCTCTCGGAGCGAAAAGAGTCAGCGACAAACAAAACCGAACAAAACAATGATAACACGCCCCGCGTCGCTTGTCAATAGGTTTTGTAGGGTTTTCCACAAAAATCATCCATGGCGCGTTTCGCACCCCCGCCGGGTATCCTAGACCAAACCACGCGCGCAAAGGAACAGCCGCCATGCTTGAACCCGCAAAACCTACCGCCGAGGAGATGAACCCGTACAAGATCGCCCTGAGCCAGCTCGCCCATGTGGCGGGCATTTTGGGGCTTGACGACGGCCTGCACGGCATCTTGCAGAAGCCCAAGCGCGAGCTGACCGTCAACTTCCCCGTCAACATGGAGAGCGGCGGGACGCGGATGTTCACCGGCTACCGCGTCCAGCACAACACCAGTCGGGGACCCGCCAAGGGGGGCCTGCGCTTCCACCCCGAGACCGACATTGACGAGGTGCGCGCCCTGGCGATGTGGATGACCTGGAAGTGCGCCGTTGTCAACATCCCCTTCGGCGGCGCCAAGGGCGGCGTCGTCTGCGACCCCAGGGCGCTGACGCGGGCGGAACTCGAAGACCTGACCCGGCGCTACACCACCGAGATCAGCCTGATCATCGGGCCGAACAGCGACATCCCCGCGCCGGACATGGGCACGAACGGGCAGATCATGGCCTGGCTGATGGACACCTATTCCATGCACGTCGGGTACACCGTCCCGGCCGTCGTTACGGGCAAGCCGGTCTCCATCGGCGGGTCAGAAGGCCGACTCGACGCGACCGGCCTGGGCGTGGTCATGGTGACCGAGGAAGCCTTCCGCAAGCAGAGCCGCGCCCTGAACGGCGCTTCGGTCGCCATCCAGGGCTTCGGCAACGTCGGCGGGGCGGCGGCCCGCTTGTTCGCCCGGCGCGGGGCCACTGTCGTCGCCGTTTCGGATGTCGGGGGCGGCGTGTTCAACCCGCACGGCTTGAACGTCCCCGCTCTCGTCGCCCACGTCGCCCGGACGGGGTCGGTGGCGGGCCTGCCCGAGTCCGAGCCGGTCACGAACGCCGAGATTTTGGAGACTCCGTGCGACGTACTGGTCCCCGCCGCCTTGCAGGGGCAGATCACCGAGCAGAACGCCGGCCGCGTCCGGGCCGGCATGGTGGTGGAGGGCGCGAACGGCCCGACGACGCCGGGCGGCGACGCCATCCTGCGTGACCGGAACATCCTGCTGATCCCCGACATCCTCGCCAACGCGGGCGGCGTGACGGTCTCCTATTTCGAGTGGGTGCAGGACATCCAATCGTTTTTCTGGAGCGAGGACGAGGTGAACGAGCGGCTGGGGCGAATCCTGAAGCGCGCCTTCGCCGAAGTCTGGGCGGCGGCGGAGAAGCACGGAGTAGACCTGCGGACGGCGGCCTACATCGTCGGCGTGGCGCGCGTTGCGGAGGCGACGCTGACGCGGGGGATCTATCCGTGACCCCTCCCGCCTCGTTCCTCGGCACCCTCCCCGAAGCGGAGAGGGTGGGGCGAGAAGGTTGTTGAAGGGTTTGGTAGGATGAATATGTTGTGGCTGGGTTAAGGGCGGCTTGCTCGGTCGGGACTTGCTCGGTCGCGGCTTGCTCGGTCGCGGCTTGCTCGGTCGCGGCTTACTCGGGCGGGACTGCACGATTAACCCAGCTACTACCCATTCATCCCACTAACCCCCCCGACCACCCTCTCACCCCACCCTCCCGCTTCGGGTGGGTCGGCGCGACAGCGCCGGGGTGGGTTCACGCTTCCGTCCCGTACAGCCGGTCCCCAAAATCCCCAAGTCCTGGCAGGATGTATTTCAGCGCGTTCAATTCCCGGTCCAGGCCCGCTGTGAAGATCGGCACGTCGGGGTGGGCGGCGTTCAGAAACTCGACGCCCTCCGGCGCGGCGACCAGGCAGAGCATCAGCACCGGCCCCGCGCCCGCCCTCTTCACCGTGGCGATGGCCTGGGCTGCCGAGCCGCCGGTCGCAAGCATCGGGTCCAGGATCAAGGTCGTCCGGCCGTTCATGTCCGGCGGCAGCTTGGCGTAATATGATGAGGCGACAGCCGTCTTGTGGTCGCGCTCCAGGCCGATGTAGCCGACCGAGACGTCCGGGAAGAACTCGACGAGTGGGTCCAGCATCCCCAGTCCCGCCCGCAGGACCGGGACGGCGACTAAGGAGTCGTCAAGGACGGGGCTGTCCAGGGTCTCCAGCGGCGTCTCGATGGCGCGCGTCCGCAGGCGCAGGGTCTGCGTCGCCTCGATCGCCAACAGCACGGTGAGCCGCTTGGTGAGCAGGCGGAACAGGGAGGGCTTGGTGGTCCGGTCGCGCAGGTGCGTCAGATAGTGCTGGGCGAGCGGGTGCTGTAAGACGGTGACGTTCATGGTATTATTAGAGTAGCACAAACTTGGCGGCATAGACTTGAGCGAGAGCGGCCCCATCCCAAGCCCATGAACCTTTTAACTCCCCTCAACCTGCTCTGGGCGCTCCCGCTGCTCGGCGGCATTGTCGCCCTGTGGATGCTGCGCTTGAAGCGCTCGGACGTCACCGTCTCGTCGCTGTACTTGTGGAACACCATGCTCCAGGAGACGCAGGCGAACGCCCCGTTCCAGAAGCTGCGGCGCAACCTGCTCCTGTTTCTGCAACTGCTGCTGGCTTTCCTGCTCGTCTTCGCCCTCGCCCGCCCCTTCGTCTACGGGGAAGCGGTGACGGGCCACACTGTCGTCATCATCCTGGACACCTCCGCCTCCATGAACGCTTCCGATGTCCGGCCCACCCGCCTCCAGGCGGCCAAGGACGCCGCCGACGGGATGGTGGACCGCGACATGCGGGCGGGCGACGTCGCGACGGTGCTGACGGCGGCGAGCAAGCCAAGTTCGGCCTTCTCCGGCTTTACCGGCGACAAGGGCAGGCTGAAAGAAGCCATTGACGGCGTGGCCGGCACCGACACCCCCATTGACATGACCGCCGCCCTGACCCTCGCCCAGTCGCTGGTCGGGGCGCGGCGCGGCGCCCAGGTGCGCGTCTTCTCCGACGGCGCCCTGTCCGCCAGTGACGGCCGCAAGCTGTCCGCCCTGCCGCTCGGCGGGACGGACGTTCGGCTGATCCCCGTCGGCACGGCGACCCCGGATAACCTCGCCATCACGCGGCTGGACGGGCGGCGCAGCCCGCAGGGGGGCGGCTACCAGGTCTTCGCCGAGGTGCAGGACGGAGGGGGCCGCCCGCACCAGGGGGGCGGGACCTTGACGCTGCTCAAGGACGGCAAGCTGATCGGGGCGCGCGCCCTGAGCCTGACGAACGGGGCGCAGACCGAGACCTTCGACAGCCCCCTTCTCCAAGGCGGCGGCGTGGTCACGGCGCGGCTTGACGACGTGCGGGACGACCTTGCCGCCGACAACCAGGCGTCGCTCGTCCTCTCCCCGCCCCGCCCCCGGAAGGTCCTGCTGGTCACGCCCGGCAATCCGTTCCTGGAAAGCGGCCTGAACCTCGACCCCGATGTGGTGCTGGAAGAATGCCAGCCCGACGAGTTCACGACCCTGGGCAAGAGCGGAGTGGGCTATAGCATGGTCGTCTTCGACGGCGCCCTGCCGGCTGCGCCCCTGCCGCCGGGCAACTACCTCATCTTCAACGCCCTCAACGCCCAGACGCCCCTGCTGGGCGCCGACACCGTCCAGACCCCGACCTTCATTGATGAGAGCCGGACGCACCCAATCATGCGCTTCGTTGACTTGGAAGGGCTAAACCTCCAGAAAGCTTTGCGGACCCAAACGCAGCCCTGGGGCCAGTCGCTGGCCGAGGCCGACTCGGGGCCGCTCATCGGCGTGGGTGAGCACAACGGCCTGCGCGTCATCGCGGTCGCCTTTGACCTGGGCGACTCGAATTGGCCCTTGCGCGTCTCGTTCCCGATCTTCCTGACGAACTCCGTACGCTGGCTGACGGCGGCGGGCGGCCTGGGGGCGAGCCAGGAGGAGACCCCGGCCGGCGGCGTCGCCTCCCTCACCCTGCCCCCCGGCGCGGCCAGCGTCACGATCCAGCGCCCGGACGGCGGCAAGACCGCCGTCGCCGCGCCCGCCGCGGGCGGCGTGGTGCTGATAGACGACACGCGCCAGGCGGGCGTCTACCACGCCAAGACTTCCGGCGGGCAGGACTTCCCTTTCGCCGTCAACATGGACAGCCGTGAGGAAAGCACCCTGGCCGTGCAGAACCCGCCCGCCTTGAACCATCCCGGCGCCGCCGTCGCCGCCAATACGCCCCTGCCGCGCTCTCGCCGCGCCAAGGACGACCTGTGGCCGGCCCTTGCCGCCGTCGCTCTGGGCCTGCTTTTGCTGGAATGGTTTGTCTTCCACCGCCGTATACTAAGTGTGTAATGCCCTGTCATCCGGCTCCGGTGTAGGGGCGCGATTTATCGCGCCTTCCCTTCACCCCTTCCGCGCCTTCCCTTCACCCCTTCCGCGCTGGAAGACCCTGGAGTGTCCGGCAAGCCAAGGCCCCGAGAGGCCCAAGGCCCCCGAGAGGCCCAAGGCGCAGACAAGGGCGCGATGAATCGCGCCCCTACTATTAGAAAGCCCACGACGATAAACGATACCAATACAACCGAGACCGAGCAGGAGATCCAGAGCCGCCTGCTGGTGGGGCGCACGGCGGATGGCGTCCGCCCTAACTCTGAGCCGCTGCTGACGCCTGGCCCGACCCCGCCGGGCGTCCAGCCGAATCCCTATTACGCTGCCCCACCCCTCTTTGTCTACGCCCAGCCGCCCTCGCTGCTGGAGCGCTGGAAGGCCAAGGGCGGCATCCTGGGCGGCATTGCTTCCGCCCTGCTGCTGCTGGCCAAGGTCGGCGCCCCGCTGCTCGCCCTGCTGGCGAAACTCAAGTTCCTGCTGGTCGCCTTGAAGCTTTTGACCTTCGGCAAGTTCCTCCTGGGCGGCGGCTCCATGCTGCTCTCCATGTGGGTCTGGGCCAGCCTCTACGGGTGGCCGTTCGGCGTCGGCATCGTGCTTTTGATCTTCATCCACGAGTGCGGCCACGCCCTCGCCGCCCGGATGCGCGGCATCCCGACGGGGATCATGGTCTTCATCCCGCTTATGGGCGCCTTCGTTACCACCAAGCGCTACGGCAAGAACATCGTCGAGGACGCCTTTATCGGCATCATGGGGCCGGTCTTCGGCACCCTGGCCGGCGTCGGCTGCCTGGTGATCTACGCCCTCACGCCGGCCCATTCGCCGTTCTGGCTCGCCCTGGCGCAGTTCAACTTCTTCATGAACTTGTTCAACCTCGCCCCGACCGCGCCGCTCGACGGCGGCTGGATCACGCCACTGTTCTCGCCCAAACTACTCGCCGTCGGTGCGGTCCTGCTCTTGTTCCTGGTGCCCTACAACCCGCTCATCCTCATCCTGGCCTTGATGAGCCTGCCGCGCATCATTTCCGGCTGGAAGGCCAAGCCAGAGGAGAGTCCCTACTACCAGGCTACTGCCTCGGACCGCTGGAAGTTCGGCGCCGCCTACCTGGGCCTGGCCGCCTTCCTGGCCCTTGCTTATTACGGCTTGCAAGGGCACCTCGCCATCCTGCACCACCCTGTGGTGTGAGCGGCACGGGCTGGGAAGTGACGGGCGCCTGAGCGAAGGCCGTGGCGGGGGCCAGCAGGGACAGGCCGAGAACGAGGCGGACGCGGGCGGGACGCATGGCGGTGGTCTCCTTTGTCGAGCTGCTACGCCGTTGCGACTGGGAAACCCTGCACGGACGGGCCGGCGCTGTGGGCGCCGGCCTGTCCCCGCCCTATTTGCCTTCTTCTTTGAGCGCATCCAGCAGCGTCTGAATCTTCGTCGTCGCCAGGCCGATACGCGTGTCCGCCGCCCCGTAGTAGAGGTGCAGGTCGTCGCCCTTGACGATGGTGCCGGTCGGGAATACGACGCCAGGGATGAAGCCGGCGGACTCATATGGCTCCTTGGGTCCGAACACCCAGCGCGGCAGGCGGCGGATGACCTTGCGCGGGTCGTCCAGGTCCAGCAGGGCAAGTCCGACGCGGTAGATGGGGCCGTGCGATGTCCCCTTGACGCCGTGGTAGATAATCAGCCAGCCGTCCGGCGTCTCGACGGGGGGGGGACCGCCTCCCACCTTCTCGCCGTCCCACCACGGGCCGCCGCGCTCGTTGATGATCATCCAGGGGCGGCCCCAGTGGATCAGGTCCTGGCTCTCTACGAGCCAGATGTGTTCCATGTCGCCCAGAGCGGGTCGGTGCAGCATCCAATACTTGCCGCCGATCCGGCGCGGGAACACGGAAGCGTCCTTATTATTAGGGGCCAGCACCAGGCCGAAGCGGTTGACGCTCTCAAAGTCCTTGGTGGTGGCGATGCAGACGCCCGCGCCCAGACTCGAATAGCCGGTGTAGGCGATGACGTATTCCTGCCGGTCTTCCAGATAAACGATGCGCGGGTCTTCCGACCCGTAGGCTTCAAAGCTGGTGTCGAACTCCGCCCGGTGGGTGAGCGGCCAGCGCGCGGCCACGTCGTTGGGCGCGATCAGCGGGTGGTCTTCGATGCGCCAGTCGGTGACGCCGTCCCTGGAGCGGGCGACAGTGATGTGCGAGCTGCCCTGCTGGTCAATGACGCGCAGCAAGAGCAGGACATCGTCGCCGACGAGGTGGGCGGCGGGGTTGCAGACGCAGTCGCAGGGGTAGGGCAGGTCGCTCGGGGAAATGATCGGGTTCAGCGGGTGGCGCGTGAAAAGCTCGTGTTCAAGCACTGGGAATGTTCCTTCCTGACAGGTGGGACGATGGCTCGTTTATACCCGAAAAGCGCGTGGGCCTTGATGGGGGCCGCGCCGCTGTTCTATGATATTTTCTAGCGTCATTCTCATCAGAGAGGCCGGGCCGATTCAATGTTGCAGCATTGGGAGTAAACTCCCTCGATGCGGCTTCTTACCGATGTCGTTTCCCCCCGCTGGCAGGAACTTTGTCCTCCCATGGTGAACTGACCCGGCAGCGGCGGAATGCGGCGGCCGTGCCGCGCCTGCCACGCAAGCATCGAGGGGACGACATGCATGGCGATACGAGAAACGACCGACAAAGAGCGCGAAGGAGCGGGGGCAAGTCCGGCGGCGAAAGAAAAGCCGCTTTCGCTCTGGCGCGTCCTGTTCCTGGGGCTGATATTGATCCCGATCAACGTCTTCTGGACGATCGTGATCGAGGTCCGCTGGTACACGCTGGATAGCACCTCGCTGCCGCTGTTCATCACGCCCATCTTCCTGTTGTTCGTCGTCGTCCTCCTGAACTTTGCCTGGCGCCGGGTCGTCCCGCGCGTGCCCGCATTGCGCCAGGAAGAGCTGCTGCTCGTCTACATCATGCTCGTCGTCTCCTGCACCTTCGCGGGCCACGACACTCTGCAAAACCTGTTCGGCTCAATCACCTTCCCTTACTGGCACGCGACGCCCGAAAACAAGTACCAAGCCCTGTTCTTCCGGTTCCTCCCGAACTGGCTGCTGATCACCGACCACGACGCCTTGAAGGCCATGAACCGGGGTAACCTCAGCATCTACAGCCCCCTGGGCCGCCACTATTTGATGGCCTGGTATGTCCCGCTGGCCGCCTGGGGCTTGTTCTTCCTGACGTTGGTGGGAATGTATCTGTGCCTGACCATCCTGGTGCGGCGGGCCTGGATCGAGAACGAGAAGCTGGCCTTCCCCATCGTCCAGCTCCCGCTCGCGATGACGGCGGACGATGCCGGCCGTGCCTTCTTCAAGAACCCGGTCATGTGGGTCGGCTTCGGCCTGGCCTTCGGCATCTCGTTCCTCAACGGCTTGCACGAGCTGTTCCCGGCCATCCCGCAGCTCAACGTCAAGCTGAACAACCTCCAGCAGTATGTCACCAACAAGCCATGGAACGCTATCGGGTCCACGCAGACCTCGTTCTACCCCTTCGCGGTCGGACTGGGCTACTTCATGCCGCTGGATTTGTCCTTCTCCTGCTGGTTTTTCTACGTCGCCGCCCGCTTGTTCCGCGTGACCGGGGACGTCTACGGCTGGAACAGCGGGCTGGGCAACCAGGACTTCCCCTACTTCGGCCAGCAGGCCACCGGGGCGTGGTTCGGGCTGGGCCTGATGCTCCTGTACGCCGGGCGGGCCTACTGGAAGTCGGTCGGACAGACCGCCTGGGCGGGCGCGCGCTCCGACGACCCCGCCGAGGCCCGGCGCTACCGCATCGCCTTCTCCGGGCTGCTCGTCGGCGGCGTGCTGCTCGCCGTCTTCGCCGCCCTGATCGGCATGAGCGCCTGGATCACCCTGGCCTTCTTCGGCATCGTGTTCCTGCTCGGCTTCGTCATCACGCGCGTCCGGGCGGAACTCGGCTCGCCGCACGAGATCGTCTGGGTCAACCCCATCCAGGTGCTCGTCACCGTCTTCGGGACGCGCGCCATCGGCACGCAGGACCTGACGCTGATGTCGGTCCTGTACTGGTTCAACCGGGGCTACCGCAACCACCCGATGCCGAACCAGCTCGAAGCCTTCAAGATGATGGAAAATAGGCCCGCCGTCGGCTTCGGCAGCATCGTGACTGTGCTCGCCGTCGGCTCGGTCCTGAGCCTGCTCGCGACCGAGTGGGCGCACGTCCACGTTCTTTATGCTTACGGCGGCGAGGGCAAAGCGCCGGGCTTCAAGACCTGGGTGGGCAGCGAGAGCTACGACCGCCTGGCCGGGTGGATCAACGCGCCGGTGCGCCCGGCCTCCACGGGCCTGTGGTTCATCCTGGGCGGCTTCGTCTTGACCGTCGCCCTGTCTCTGATGCGGACGAGCTTCGTCTGGTGGCCCTTCCACCCCGCCGGGTACGCCCTTGCCCTATCTTACGCCATGGAATACTTCTGGCTGCCGGTCTTCATCGCCTGGCTCCTGAAGTTCTGCATCATCCGCTACGGCGGCATCGGCCTGCACCGCCGCGCCATCCCCTTCTTCCTGGGCCTGATCCTGGGCGACTACACGATGGGCGCTTTGTGGGCCATCGTCGGGCCGATCATGGGTATCCCGACTTATAAGATTTACATCTGATGGCCACCCGACACTGATGCCATGGCCGATACACAAAAATACGTCACATTTGACTGCTCCGGGTTCAACACGAGTGAACCGCGCGACTACTTCATCAACCCCGACAACTTCGGCGATGATATCGCCAGAAGGGTGATGCAAGAGTTGCAGGCACGAAACACGGCAGTTGACTCAGAGTTAGGCCAGGAAGACCACGGCTGGTACTTCACGTTCCACAGCGGGGGGCAGAGCTACGATTTTGTTTTGGGGTATCGGGGCGAAGAGGGGGCAGAATGGCTCGGTTGGCTGGAGCGAGGTGCCGGTCTTTTGCCTTCTTTGTTTGGCGCACGCAAAAGAAGCGTGCCGCCAGAAATTGCTCAACTGGTTCATGCGGCCCTGGTCTCTTTGCCTGACGTTCAAGGCACCCGCTGGCATCTTGCAAAGGATTTTGATGCGGGCAACGAAGATCTGGCGACCAACGAACCTGCGCCGCGCTAAACGGCTTCTGTGATTAGTGTACGAAACCCAGTTAGAGAAGATGCACCTTCACCGTCGGTGCGTGCCTTGCGGCCTGCCTGGGCAATCCTTTGTCAAAGGTCAGCAGGACCGTGGGCCGCGTAAACGCCAACTGCTCGGCAAGCGCGATGTAGATGGCGTCGGCGGAGCGGCTACAGCCGTACCCGCTCCCGATCTGCTCGGCCCTGAGAACGAGGGCTGCGTCGCCGTCTGGCGGGGGCAGGATGCTGTTCATCATCCTGGCGAATGTCTGGACCGCTGTCGCGTAATCTGCGGGTGAGAGGACGCCGCTGTTCAACTTACCACAGAGGATGTAGAGCGTTTCCGAAACGATCGTGCCGGGTGCGAACCACTCGTAGCCGAGGGATGCGTATTTCGTCAACTCCGCCGTCGCGGCCGCATCGCGGCCTGCTTCTTTTGACGAGACCGCGATCACGATGTTGGCATCTATGACAACTGCGCCGGGATTGCTGACGGGGCTAGATGCCATACATTGCCCCCGCCCGCCCGGTCCGGAGCATCTGGTCTGTCTGCGAACCGTCCGTCTCCGGCATTCCCTCTTTGAGTTTGGCAACATCCCGTAGAGTGGCTAGAGCCTCCTCATTCGGCTTCGGAGACACGCTGGCTTGCGGCAGATGCCGCCTCATCAATGTTTTGAGAACCTCCGCCGGGTCCGCTCCCTGCTCCCGCGCGGCGGCGGCGAGCCGGGTTTCTTCTTCTCGCGTCAGATCAAGCGTTAGTGTCATGGCTTTGGTCTCCTGTTAGTCGTAGATGCTGCCGCGTTCGACCGCCTCATCTGAAAGGCTGGGCGACTGAGAGCGATGACTGGCGGCCCACTCCCGCCACGCCCGCCCCCATTCCTCCGGGGTGGCGGTCTGGTAAAACGGCTTCGCACTAGTTTCCGCGCCTGGAGGGCGCGTCAGCCGATACCGCTCTGTCGCCGGCAAGGACTGCAAGCGCGGAAGCAGTTCCTGTAAAGTCCCCTGGATTGTCTCTGATGGTGCCATTCTGTTCCCCTTCGAGCAAATCGTCATGGCTATTATACTAGAGAACGGCCCGCTTCCGGTCACTGAGCCGAGGCCGGGCGTGCTTGGAAGCCATCGGCACGGCCGGCGCGACGGCGGCATACGACCGCCCCAGGCGCAGCGCCCCGATGGTGTACGCGCTGCCGTTGCCGTAGGTGAGCGTGACGGAGTGGCCCGGCGTCAGGGCCAGGTCGGTCTTGACGACGCCCAGCACGTTTGGGGCGGGCAGGCCAGGCTTGGGGTTCTGGTAGAGCGTCAGCCGGGCCGCACCCGCCCGGAAGACGGCCCGGACGACGAGGAAAGTGGGGACGTTGTCGGCGATGGGGCCAGCGTCCACCGCGCCCTTCAAGGCAGGCGGGCCGGACGTATCCATGCCCCAATGGCCGTCGCCGGGATCGCCGATGAACAGGCTCGGATTGCCGCCCACGGCCAGGCCGCCGTAGGCGGGCGGGGTGGTGGCACCGGGGTTCGCCCTGGTGCGGACGATGACGAAGCTGAACCACTCGGTCGTGCCGGGTTGTCCGTATTCAAACGCCGTGCGGCGGCTGATGCTCAGGAAGTCGCCCCCCTCAGCCTGAATGGTGACAGAACTGGGAGGGGTGGACAGTCTGCCCGTGGGATCGGAAAGCTTCCGGTCGGCAACGGCGGCGCCAGTTCCGGACCAGGCGGACGCCCACCCCGTCCCGCCGCCCTGACCGCTCAAGCGGAGGCCGGGGAGGTGGTTGCCGTCGAAGGCGGCCTGAGCGTGCGAGGGCAGGGCGGCGATGCCGCATAGGCTGAGCAGGCCGAAGAGGCTCAAATAGTAGGCGCAGGGTCTTAGGGAGAACATGGGCGGTTTCCTTTCAGTCGCGGGAGTGTTCCCCCTGTTATACCTACTTGTCTGATGTTATGTGGCGGCACCTGGAATGCCGGGCCGAAAGAGAAGACGAGTGATTGAAATCACTCGCTCCGCTAGGATTTGTCCAAGGGACAATGAAACAGGTGGGGCTGACAGCGCTTGCCGGCTCCTCTTTTTGCCCTTCTTTTGTCCCCTGGACAGGTCCCAAGCAGCGAGTGAATTCATTCACTTGTTCTGATCGCTCGTCCGAGTCACCCGATGTGATGGGTTTGGGGCCGGGCGCGGCGGGAACAATGGGAAGCAGCAATGACCGCACCGTCTAAACAGGCCCCGAAGCCATGAAGCGTCTCGTCTGGGTCGCTCTGCGGCAGGCGCTCCTCGGCGCCGTCGTTGTCGCCGCTTCTTTCCCGTTGCTGCTGCTCCTCAGCCACGCCCTCGGTCTGGGCAGGCCGCCGCTGGGCGGCGTGGCGACTTTGGGCGGGAGCGTCGTGCTGGCCTTCGCCGGGGCGGGGCTGATCGGCGCATTCCTCGCTGCCCTCGCCCCGAGCCGCCCCCGCTGGCAGGTGCGCTCGGCCGCCGCCTTGGCCGGACTGATCTATGGCTTCGTCCTGTGCAGCGCCGCCCTCCCCCTTTACACCGACGACGTGCTGGATGACCTGACAAACCGGGGGACGGAGATCGCCGTCGAGCGCGCTCCCGGCCTCCTTGATAAACCCTCGGGAGCTGTGGACCAGGCGACGGATATGGCGGGGAAGCTGGTCCACGAGGGCGCGGTCTCGCTCCCCGCTTTGGCTTTGCTGGGCTGGACATTGTTGGCCCCGGCCCTCATCGCGCCTCTGGAAGTGCGCCGACCTCGTCAAAAGCACGGTGAGTGACGCAACCTTTCCAGGTCACGCGTGTCTCAATGAGCAGAGGGCCATTGCCATGCTCCCAGAAACGTGCGCTCCTGATGGACTGACCGATGATGTCCCACGCGCCGCTCGGTTCACCGCCCGGACCCATGCTTCTCGCCTGCTGCTTCTCCTGTTCATCGCCGGTGTGGCGTGCCTCCTCGGGTGGCTCCACGACCGCGACCTCAGGCGGATGAACGCGCTAAAGGTGCAGGGCCGCGCGTCGCTGGCCCATGTCGTCGGCAAACATACCCACGATGGCAAGTCTACCAGCTATTATTTGGAGTACGACTTCAAAGCGAGTGGCGTTTGGCAGTATGGGGAAAGGAGTGTCAGCGAGGACGAATACGCGGGGAGCCGGCCGGGCGGAGCCGCTCTGGTCACTTACCTGCCGTCCCAGCCCGAGACTTTCGTGTTCGGAATGATGACACCGGCGCGCATCCAGGCATGGCAGGATGCGTGGCTCTGGGGCGAAGGCGCGGCATCCGCCTTCCTCGGCCTGCTGTTCTTCGGCACGGAAGCCGCCCGGCGGCGGCACCTGTTGCTGCTGCGGGATGGCACAGTCATACTGGGTACTGTCATCGATCGCAGCATGCTGCAAGGGCTGCCTCAAGTGACCTACCAATTTTTGGCTGATAGCAAGCCCTACTCGAAGAAAATCAGCACCCCTTATCGCTTCTACGAACAGGTCGAACAGGGAAAGACCCTGACCGTCCTTTACGACCCTGCTTACCCGTCGCACAGTATCCCCTACCGGGTGCTAACGGATGTCGCCCTCGCTAAACGCTGAAAGCGCGGCGCGACTCGCAGGAGGGAGACGGGGCAGACATGCCGAACTACTGAAGCATAACCTCTCGGACGGAAGGAAGATCAGTTTTATGGCAAATGCCTGGGATGCGGATTTAATCGCGGGGGCGACGGACGCCTCAAGTTATAGCGGCAAGCCGCTCGGGATCGGCGTCATCGGCACGGGCGGCATCGCCCAGTCCGTCCACCTGCCTACTTACAAGAAGCTGCAAGACGAGGGCAAGGTCAAGATCATCGCCCTGTGCGATATCAAGCCGGACAAGCTGGCCGAGGCGGACCGGAAGTTCGGCCCCGCCCAGATCTATGAGGACTATCGGGAACTGCTGCTGAACCCCGAAGTCGAGGCGGTGGACGTCTGTACCCCGAACTTCATGCACATGCCGCCGGTCATCGCGGCCTTCGAGGCCGGCAAGCACGTCATTTGTGAGAAGCCCATCGCGCTGAACGGCGGCCAGGGCGAGCTGATGGTGGCGGCAGCCCAGAAGTCGGGCAAGAAGTTCCAGGTGGGCCTGAACATGCGCTTCGGGGCCGGCCCGCAGGCCATCAAGCGGCTGCTGGACTCGGGCAAGTTCGGCGACATTTATTACGCCCGCGCGCAGGCCCTGCGCCGCCGGGGCGTCCCGACCTGGGGCGTGTTCACCGAGAAGGACAAGCAGGGCGGCGGGCCGCTGATTGACATCGGCGTCCACATCCTCGACATGACCCTGTGGCTGATGGGGCATCCCAAGCCGGTCGCCGTCAGCGGCACGGCCGTCACCAAGTTCGGCCACCGGTCCGGCCACGTCAACCTGTTCGGCAAGCCTTGGGACCCGAACAACTTCACGGTCGAGGACTTCGCCTCCGGCTACGTCAAGTTCGAGAACGGCGCGTCGCTCGTTCTGGAGTCGTCGTTCGTGCTCAACAATGACAAGGAGCGCTTCGAGACCAGTCTGTTCGGAACGGAAGGCGGCGTGTTCCTGGATCTGCACAACGACGCCAACACGCGCATTTACACCGAGGAAGCTGGGGCGCTCTACGACAGCCAGCCCGTCTTCCTGCCCAACGTCGCCACCCACGAGGCCGAAATCCGCGCGTTCGTACATTCGGTCAGCACGGACACCCCGGTCGCCGTGCCCGGCGAGGAGGCCTTGATGGTCTCGCGCGTCCTGAGCGCGCTTTACGAGTCCAGCGAGACCGGCAAGGAAGTCCGGCTGTAAGTTCAAGCCGCACACAAGCCGCGTCCCTCATCCCGTCCTGGGGTGGGGGACGCCTTACTTGGGGTTATGAGCCGAGCGCGAACAAGGCGGCGAGGCCGAAGACGATGAGCAGCACGAGGAGGGCGCGCATCCAGGGGTCGTCGAGCTGGGGCGGGTTGGGCGCGTAGAGCGTGCGCGTCGGCAGTGTTAAGGTGTTTGATGTCATTACGGTAGAAGTATCGGCAGAAGGCGCCTGTCTTTGCAGACGCCTGGTTCCGGGGAGCGTGCGACGGTAGGAATAGCATCGCACTCTGGAAGCAGGCTGCGGTATAATGAGGATGAAGGCGCCCCTCATGGGCGCGAGACGAGTTTGGACAAGAGTAG
>JANOOM010000642.1:0-6751 GCA_031421335.1 Armatimonadota bacterium | reverse complement strand
TACTCTGAGACAGACAGAAATGCAAGGTGCCCTTCTTCACCCTTCCCTAACAGGGAGTCGGGTGCAGTGGCGCCAGGGTCGGCGCTTGCGCCGGGGTTAGGTTCCGCGCCTTCTTCAGCACGGCCTCCACGAAGCCCGTCTTCCCGGAACGTGATGTGGCGACGGTGTTCGGTGTTATCCTGGGCGCAGGCGTACAAGTGGTGCCGCGACCGACGTGCTGCCGACGTGCTCGATGGCGACCAGCGGGGCGCCGGCAAAGGCGGCGTGGACACGCGCAGCGATCTCATCAAACTGTGCCGGCCACGCGGGGTCATATTCTACGACTTCAACCGGGTCCATCCCCTACCCTCGCGCTTTCTCGTCTTCGATCCGCTGCATCACCTGGCCCCGGCAGATCAGCTCCAGTTCCAGGACGTGCCAGAACATCCAGCCGATGGGCGTGTTCGTCTCGTGCCGGTTCGTCTGCGGGTCATTTGGCACCGTCCGCACCGCGCGCAGGCCCTCCAAACTGAGGGGGTCCAGGACGCGCAGCGTGACGGCGCGCGCCGCTTCCAGCGCCTCGGCGAGCGACTTGCCGGTCGGGTACTCCTCAGGGCGCGGACGGTACTCGGCGTAGCCGGCGACGAGCTGCCCGATCCAGAACCGCTCGGCGCGGACGAAACTCAGCACGATCTGGCGCAGGGGCCGCCCCGCCGGCCCCGGCTCAGTATCGAGCTGCCACTCGGTCAGCAGCTCGACCGCCTCCACCAGCTCCTCGTGTGCGGCCTCCCAGTATGGATAGAGTTCTTCTAGCTTCACGGGGCTAATGCACCAGCATGTCTTGTTCGGTAGCCGCCGCAGAATGGCGCAGGCCCGTGTTCGCCGTGACCAGGATCTCGTCGAACTTCGCCGAGTCAACCTGTTTCGCCGACAGCAAGGAGCCGATGACGGCGGCGAGGAAGCCCAGCGGGATCGAAACGATGCCAGGGTTGGCGAGCGAGAACAGCGCCTTACCCGTGAATATGGCTTTGCCCGCCTCCGGGTTCCAGACGCTCGGACTGAGCAGGATCAAAACGAGGCAGCTTATCAGCCCGGTCAGCATGCCGGCGATGGCCCCAGTCGTCGTGAACTTGCGCCAGAAGATGGTCAGCAGGATAACCGGCGTGTTCGCGCTGGCTGCGACGGTGAAGGCCAGGGCGACGAGGAACGCCACGTTCTGCTTCTCCGCGCCCAGGGCGATCAGGATGGAGACGACGGCGACGCCGATGGCGGCATAGCGGGCCGCCGTGAGCTGCTGCTTTTCGGTCGCCTGGCCCTTGCGGATGATTTGGCTATAGATGTCGTGCGCGAAGGCCGAGGCGGAAGTCAGCACCAGCCCGGCGACGACCGCGATGATGGTGGCGAACGCGACGGCGGAAACGAAGGCGAACAGGAAGTCGCCGCCCAGGGCCTTCGCCAGCAGCGGCGCGGCCATGTTGCCGCCTTTGCCCGCCTTCTCGATGGCATCATGCCCGACGAATTTCGCCGCGCCGAAGCCCAGAAAGATCGTCATGGCGTAAAACAGCCCGATCAACACCGTCGCCATGACGACCGACTTGCGGGCGGCGACGGCGTCTTTAACCGTGTAGAACCGGGTCAAGATGTGCGGCAGGCCCGCTGTGCCGAAGAACAAGCCGAGGTTCAGCGAGATCGTGTCCAACGGGTCCTTGAACTTGTTGCCGGGCAGCAGGAATTTCTCGCCCAGCGGGGTCGCTGTCCGCATCGTCTCGAACATGCCGGTCAAGCTCCAGTGGAACCGGGCCAGTACCATCAGCGAGATCAAGACCGTGCCGCAGATGAGCAGGACCGCCTTCGTGATCTGCACCCAGCTCGTCGCCCGCATCCCGCCGAAGACGACGTAGACCGTCATCAGCGCGCCGACGATCAAAACCGCCGTCTTGTAGTCCAGCCCGAGCAGCAGCTTAATCAGAGCGCCCGCCCCGACCATCTGCGCGATCATGTAGAAGATGGAGATGGCGACCGTGTTGACGGCGGCGAGGGAGCGGACCCGGCTGTCGCCGAAGCGCGACGCGATCATGTCCGCGACCGTGTATTTTCCCAGGTTCCGCAGAGGCTCGGCCACCAAATACAGCACGACTAGGTACGCCACAAGAAAGCCGATGCAGTAAAAGAAGCCGTCGAAGCCGTTCAAGGCGATCAAGCCGGGGATGCCCAGGAACGAGGCCGCCGAAACGTAGTCGCCCGTGATGGCGAGCGCATTCTGCATCGGACTTAGCCCACCACCGACCGTGTAGAAGTCGCTCGCCGTGCGCGTCCGCCGGGCGGCGAAGTAAGTGATCGCGAGTGTCACGGCGACGATGAGCAGGAACAGGACAAAGGCTTGACTATGCACGGTCGTTCCCCTTCTCATTGGCGATGACCGCGTCGGCGTCGGTGTCAAACGTGGCGGCCTTTTTGACATAGAGCGCGCAGAGCGACCAGATCATGATGAACTGCGCGAACGCGAATAGCCAGGCCCAGGTGATGGACCCGATCGCCTTGACATTGATGGCCGCCGGGAAGTAGGCCGTCATGACGGGTAGCGCGAAGTAGAACACGAAGAAGAACGCCGAGACTGGGATGAGGAACCGCTTCTTGCGCGCCAGCAGCGCGCGGAAGCGCGGCGACTGCGCGATCTCCGAATAAGTGGCCGGGTCGTTCGTCATTGACAATTCTCCTTTAGCCGGGATCGTTAGGACTTGCTTTGCGTATCGGGCCGCGTGAACCACCAGGCCCAGACGATGAGGACGATCTGGAAGGGTAAACGCCCCCACAATATCAGCGGACTGTCTATGAAGATCCTATTGACCGCCATGTTGACGTTCGCCGGGAACACGCCGATGAACAGCGCGACCAGGCCCCAGGCGGCGGCCCGGCGGACGCGAGGGACCAGCAGGCCGACGCCACCCAGTATCTCGAAGAAGCCGCTGACGGCGACCAGGACACGGTGCGCGGGCAGCCAGTCGGGGACGATGGCGACGAACTTTTCCGGCGCGGCGAAGTGCAGAATGCCTGCGGCGATCATCATCACGGACAGTAAGTAGCGCAGGGCTGTCTTCATCGGGCTTCTTTCACGGCATACACGTCCACTCGGTAGTGCCGCGCGCCCCCAAGATCAAATGTGGCGACGCGGTGCGAGGGCTGGATGACATTCGGGTAGCGCGTCCGCCACCAGTCCTGCCAGACGACCGCCCGCGTCACGACCACATGCGTCGCTTTCAGGCGCTCGACCGGCCGGTCGTCGTTGGACAAGCCCGGCTGCACCGGCGCGGCGGCGAAGGGCGTGTCTAGGCAGAGCGCGGGCGCGAACTCTCCGATGATGATGCTCCCCGGCGGCAGCAGCCGGGCGAGCTGCCGGCCCGCATCCCGGCGGGCGTAAGAGCGACCCGCCCAGGCCGCACCGTACCAGGCGGCGCTCGTCAGCAGAAAAATGACAACGGCAGCGGCTTGAACAGGTCGGCGTGTCTGCATCAGGCCGCGCGCCGCGAGGCCCGCCAGCGCGGGCAGGAACAGGACATAATACCGGCTTGGCGCATAGGATGACAGCAGGCAGAACAACAGGCCACCCACCAGCCACAGGGCGAAAAAGCGGCGGGCGCCGTCCCACTCTCCCCGCTTCCACAACCCCCACCCCACCAGCGCGAGTGGCACGGGCAGCAGGGCGAGCAGGTACGGGAAAACGCCCCGCTCGCCGCCGAGGAACGCGCGGCGGACGTTCAGCCCCAAGCTACCCAGCGAGTGCGGCTGCATCTGATGGACCCGGTAGAAGCTCGCCATCCGCGCAAGCTCGGCATGATGCGGCAAGTACCACAGGGCGGCGTAAAGGGCGAGGCCCAGAAGGAGGCCACTCAGAACCCACCTCCCCGCTACGCTGGGGGTCCTCCCGAAACGGGAGGACAAGGAGGCTGAGGCGGAGGGCACAGGGGCGCCGCTTATCACACCCACTTTGCCTGCCTCCAAAACTCCTCCCCCTCCCGTTTCGGGAGGGGCGGCGACTTGTCGCGGGGTGGGTTCCCCAGTCAGCAGCGCCGGCACCGCCAGTAGGGCAAGCCCCTTGAACACAATGCCGACCGCGATACACAGACCGGCCACCGCATAAAGAGCAGGCCGCCGCGCGCCGTAAGCCCAGAGCGTGAAGGCCAAAACCAGCCAGAAGACCGTCGGCGTCTCCTGCAAGGCAAGTCGGTTATAGAGCGCGAACGGCGGCGCGAGGCCCAGAAACAGGACGCCGAAGTCGGCGGCCCTAGCGCCCCAAACGCAGCACAGGCCGAGCCAGAAGACGCCCACCGTCAGCAGACCGAACAGGACGGAAAGCAGACGCGCTTGCATCAGCCCGGCCCCGAAAAGCGCGAAGACGCCCTGCTGCGATACGCTCAGGAGCGGCGACAGCAGACGGTCGTGGAAGTCGCCGGGCGCGAGCGTTCCGAAAAGCGCCAGGTGGCGCGCGTCGAGCGTGTAAAAGCCCTCGTCCGTGTAGATGCCGGTGCTCCACGAGAGCCACGACGGCGGGTCGGCGTCCAGCCAGGCGAGGCGGACGAGAAGGCAGGCGAGGAGCAGAAGGAACCTAACCCCCCAGCCCCCTTCCCTGTTAGGGAAGGGGGAGTCAGACGTCCCGGTGCTCATCTATCATCTTCAGGAACCGCGCGAAGTAGCCCCGGCTGTCGGTGGGGCCGGGCGAAGCTTCGGGGTGGTACTGGATCGAGAAGATGGGAAGCGTCTTATGGCGCAGGCCCTCCACCGTGCCGTCGTTCAGGTTGATCTGCCACACTTCTATGTCGGGGTCGTTGAAGCCCTCAGCGGCCAGAGCATAGCCGTGGTTCTGGGAGGTGATGACGACCCGGCCCGTTTCCAAGTCTTTCACCGGATGGTTCGAGCCGCGATGGCCGAACGGCAGTTTGAAAGTGTGTCCGCCGAAGGCGCAGCCGATGAGCTGATTGCCCATGCAGATGCCCATGGTCGGCTTGGCATGGGAGAGGATGCGGACGTTCTGCACGATGTCCCCCAGCAGGGCCGGGTCGCCGGGGCCGGGGGACAGGAAGATGCCGTCAGGGTCCGTCGCTAATATCGCCTCGGCGGGCGTGTGGGCCGGGTAGACCGTGATCTCCGCCCCGAGTGCCGCCAGGGACCGCAGGATGTTAAACTTGACGCCGCAGTCCAGCAGGGCGATCTTGTACAGCGTCTCGCCGGTCGTGGAGGGCCAGACGTAGGGGTGTTCGGTCGTCACGAAGCTGGTGTAATCTATGTGGTCGTAGGAGCGGGCCGAGGCCAGAAGCTGCGCCATCTCAGGGAGGGCAAGCTCGGAGGAGATCGCGCCCATCATCACGCCCGCGGAGCGCAGCTTCTGAGTGAGTGCGCGCGTATCCAGGCCCGCGATGCCGACGATCCCGTGCGTCTTCAGGAAGTCGTCCAGGGTGCCCTCGGAGCGCCAATTGGAGGGCGCGTCGGCCAGCTCCTTGACGATGAAGCCGGCGACCTGGACGCGGCGGGACTCAAAATCGTCCGCCGTCACGCCGTAGTTGCCGATGATCGGGTAGGTCAGGGCGACGAGCTGCCCAGCATAGGAGGGGTCGGTCAGGATCTCCTGGTAGCCGGTCATGCCCGTGTTGAAGACGACACCCCGGTCGTCGTCCCCGCCGCCCCGAAGGCGGTCCCGGTGTAAGTTGTGCCGTCCGCGAGGACGAGGTGTGCTTGAGTCATAGTAAGTGTCTAGGGGCGTGCGGGCTTGCCTTCAAAGGCAGGCTCCTCGTCAGTCAGCGCGGTCACAAAGGCCTTCAAAGCTCCCGCCTTCTCGATCAGCTCTCTGCTCTCCAGTCGGCCGATCTGGAGCAGTGGTGGGAGCTGCCTGTAGAGGTCCGGGCGTTCCAGTATCCCTTCCACCTGCTCCCGAATCCACTTGTTGTAAGCCAGGGGGTAGACCCGGTGCGCGATGAAGAGCGCCTGGAGGAACTCCTGGAAGGCTCTGTAGAGCCGGTCGAACGCGGCGAAGTACAGGCCGCGATCAACGTACCATGCGATGTGTTCAAGGTCCGCAAGACAGGCGTTCTTCACCATTGCGAGTCTTTGCCGCCTTAAATCTTCATCGTAGTAGGGGAGCCAATCGGACTTGAGCCGCGCCAGATGTTCTCCCTCCTCCCACAAAGGGACCCCGTAGACGAGCCGGTTCCCGAGCGACAACTCAAACCCATCAGGCCCATTCCCGTCGTCCCAGACAGAGGGAACGAAGCGACCGTTGAAGTGGTCGAAGTGAAGGACGGCAAACTGCCCGTGCTGCTTCAGCCGCTTGAACTCTATACGATCCGCAAAGAGGACTCGCCCCTCCCTGTCCATCGCCTCCATCTCAGCGTCCGAAACGCTTGCCGGGACCAGCACGGCCATGTCCAAACAACTCTCCGGAGTCGCCCTGCCCCGCGCGCATGAGTTGACGAGTAGAACGGCTTCCACACCTGGTTGTGAGCGGTAGAAGTCCACAACAGCCTCTGCGGCACGCTGATGTTCGGCAGTAGGATAGGCTGCGTTCATGGTCTTGTTGACCTCACTCCGAGACGATCCGACTGCCCCCGACAAAGGTTGTAACAGCCCGGCCCGTCAGCGTCACACCGTCCAAGACGCTGTTGCGCGACTTGGACTTGAACTTGCTCACATCCACCGTCCACTCCGCTTCGGGGTCGAAGACGGTGATGTCTGCGGGGGCGCCGACCGAGAGCGTCCCGGCGGGGACGCCCAAAATGCGCGC
>JANOOM010000641.1:0-2040 GCA_031421335.1 Armatimonadota bacterium | reverse complement strand
AGTGACCTGACCGACCCACAGTGGCAGTGCATTCAAGCTGTTCTCCCCACAGCCAAAGAGGGACGGACCGGACGCCCGCGTAAGTACCCCCTGCGTGAAATCTGGAACGCCATCTTCTACCAAGCCCGCGCCGGCTGCGCTTGGCGGCTTCTGCCCCACGATTTCCCGCCGCACGGCGTTGTCTGGGAACACTTCTGCCGCTGGCGCGACAGCGGTTTGATTGAAGCTGTCCACGATGCCCTGCGCGAGAAAGTTCGAGTTCAGGAAGGCCACAAGCCTACTCCTTCGGCGGCGATCATCGACAGCCAATCGGTGAAGACGCCGCAAAAAGGGGGGCCAACGGCTATGATGCCGGCAAGCACATCAAGGGCCGCAAGCGCCACATCGCGGTAGATACTCTGGGCCTATTGTTAGCTGTTGTGGTTCATACTGCCTCGGTACCGGATTGTCACGGGGCCAAACTCGTCTGCTTACAGTTGTTGGGGCGGTTCCCTCGGCTGCGTCTGATTTGGGCGGACGGGGCCTACAGCGGGAAGTTAATTGCCTGGGTGGCTGCCTTCGCAGGCTGGGTGTTAGAGATCGTTAAACGTAGCGATGATCAGAAAGAACGCAAAGGCTTCGTCTTGCTGCCTCGACGTTGGGTGGTAGAGCGGACCTTTGCCTGGCTCTATAAATTCCGTCGGCTCTCCAAAGATTACGAGGAAACGACCCAAAGCAGCGAAGCCTGGATCCGATTGGCGATGATCAACATTATGGCTCGACGGTTGGCACCGAGTTCAGCATAGACTTTCTTTACACACTCTAAGAGCAGAAGCTTGAGATTAGACCTTCTGTACTAGTCCGCGCAGGCGGACTTTGTGATCTTGTTGGCGCGGTTTCAACCGCCCGCACAGCTTCCGAGGCAGCCTCTAAAAAGGGCAGGTCAAAGCGGGCGAGTTAAAGCGGGCGAGTTAAAGCGGGCGGCGGCAGTGGCGGCAGGCGTAGGTGCCGGCGGGGTAAGCTTCATCGCAGGCCGAGCAGTAGGGGCCGCTTTCTTCGGTGACCAGGCCCTCGTCCGGCTCCTCGCCGGGCGCGAGCCAGCCCTCGTAGCGGGCGTCTCCCAGCCGGCGCAGGTCGTAGGGATCGTCCCGCCGCTTCTGCCGCCAGGCCCAGACGGCGTAGAAGAGGGCGAGGGCGAGCAGCAGCGCGGGGATCAGCGACTCGAAGACGACGTAAAGGCGGAAAGCCATGGAGAATGGTAGCACGCGGGCGGGGTCGGTGTCAAGCAGGGGAAAGCGGGGCGGACGGAGAGAGCGGGAACAGTGGATCGCACCCTAACACGGGTTCAAGTCAATCCTCGCGGCCACGAAGGCAGTTGACATAAGGATATTCCAGGATTTTGCCGTTCGCCGTAAGCAACGAGTAGCCATGTATACGTGCGGTCCCCACGATTATCTGATCCGCTGGGGCTTTGTGGAACACGCCAGGTAGCTGAGCAACAGATTACGCTCGATCTCATTAGTCAGGCGCAATCCTGAAATCTGATCTTTCAGATACCTCGGGGCTTGCCCCGTCTGGTCCTTCATTGTGGCGGTGATGCACTCTCACGTGGTTGTGGCGCATTCTGTGGTGAAGGTAAATGTGGCGGTGATGCGTTATCCGGTGTGCGTTGCGTACCTTGTGGCCGTGGCTGGCAAAGGCGCCAGGTGCGAAGACGAGGGCAAGAATGAGCGCGACTGCTGCGATCAGTGCGGACTTCATGAATGGGCCCCTTTCTGGGAAGAACTTCTGCTTACAAGGAGGTCCTTTGGCGTTCATTCCGCAGAGCACCCACATGTCGCTTGCCTCAAACCCGTTTCAGCCGGATGTCATTGGGGAATGTCGGATGCCTGATGCTTATCCTGCGGCCGGCCTGGGTCTTTCTTGGGGAGCGCCTGACGCTGGCGGGGGTGCTAGTCGCGGCGGCGCTGATGGTCTTTCTCGTCCTGGCGCATGAGGTCCACGGCGGCGAGATCCTGCGCTTAGACGCCGCCACGTTCCACTACTTCCAGGCGCATCAAT
>JANOOM010000640.1:0-7056 GCA_031421335.1 Armatimonadota bacterium | reverse complement strand
GGTTGAAACCCGAGGCACCGAAAAGCCCAGCGTCCAGGGGACGCGCAGAGAGGCAGGGCGGAAGCGCGGAGCGGAAGGAAAGGCGGGGACAGGACAGTCGAGACAAGAGGGCGCGATGAATCGCGCCCCTACATGGATCGTGTTCGGAACGTAGGAGTCTTCCGCTCGCCCGCCTCTTGCGTCCCCTGGACGCTGGGCTTTTCGGTGCCTCGGGTTTCAACCCGTAGCGTTCCCCTCAGCCCTACCCAATCGCCTCACCGCAGGTATCGTCATACAAGTCCGGCTCATTCGCCAGCCAGTCGAACGCGCCGCCTGACATCGCCATCGCCCCGATGTCTGCTGTCAGAGCGGTCTCGCTCGTGAGGAAATCTGCTGCTTCTTCCGGTGCTTCCTGCCAAGTCATTGCCGTGTCTCCTGTCCGTCATTCTACCCGGCCGATGTTGCAGATCGGCCCCAGCCCCGTCCGCCCCGCGCCCCCGGCAGGACGGCCTCGGGTATAATCCCTCCCATGACCGTCTTCTCCATCACCCATCGCTCCACGCAGACCGGCGCGCGGGGCGGGCTGCTGACCCTCCCCCACGCCCCCGAACCCATCCGTACCCCCGTCTTCATGCCCGTCGGCACGCGCGGCACGGTCAAGGCCATGACGCAGGAGGAGGTGTGGGAGCTTGGCTACCGCCTCATCCTCGGTAATACCTATCATCTGTATCTGCGGCCCGGCCACGAGTTGGTGCGCCAGGCGGGCGGCCTGCACAAGTTCATCGCCTGGGACGGGGCCATGCTGACCGACAGTGGCGGCTTCCAAGTCTTCTCCCTGGAGGAGCTGCGAAAGATCACCGAGGAGGGCGTCAAGTTCAAGTCGCACCTGGACGGCAGCGAACACTTTTTCAGCCCGGAGCGGTCCATCGAGGTGCAGCATGCCCTGGGTGCGGACATCATCATGGCCTTCGACGAGTGCCCGCCGTACCCGTGTACCGAGGAAGCGACGCGGTCAGCGACCGAGCGGACGCACCGGTGGCTTGAGCGCTGCAAGGTCTATCACGACGCCCGGCAAACGGAACAGTTGCTGTTCGGCATCGCGCAGGGGGGGACGTATGAGCACCTACGGGCCGAAAGCGCGCAGTTCATCGCGGCCCAGGACACGCCCGGCATCGCCGTCGGGGGCGTCTCGGTCGGGGAGCCTCCCGACATGATGCAGGCGGCTGTCGGCTGGAGCGTCCCGCACTTGCCCCCGCACAAGCCGCGCTACCTCATGGGCGTCGGCATGCCGCGCGACATTCTGGATGCCGTCGCGCAAGGCATAGACATGTTCGACTGCGTCCTGCCGACCCGCCTGGGCCGCAACGGGACCTTGTACACGACGCGCGGGCGCATCAACATCAAAGGCAGCCGCTACGCCGCCGACTTCGGCCCCGTGGACCCGGACTGTTCCTGCCGCGTCTGCTTGCGCTACTCGGCGGCCTACCTCCGGCACCTGTATAAGTGCGACGAGATATTGGCCTCGCGCCTGGCGACGTACCATAACCTCGCCCACTACGCCTCTCTCATGGAGGGGATACGGGAGGCCATCGCCGCCGACCGCTACGACGACTTTCGGCGGGAGAAGCTGGCGCGCTATGAAGAAGCGGCGGACGCCTGATACTTGTGAGCAGAGCGGAATGAAGGGGGAGCGCGCGGGAAGGGACCAATGGAGTAGAAGCACGAACCGGAGGCACTTTCGATGAAGCCACACGCAGTCCTTGCCCTGACCGTCCTGATGATGATGGTTGCTCAGGCCGCCCACGCAGGGCATCCAAAGCCACAACCGAAACCCGCACCGGCGCCTGTCATCACCATGCCTGAGCAGGACAAACAGCACCTGCTCCATGACACCTTTGTGGTCGTCAAAACCGTGCGGGAGATCCCGGAAGCAGTGCGGAAGCAGATCATCCCGGACGGCAAAGACGTCCTAAACGGCATGGCTGATCCGGGTCAAAACTACCAAACCACGGATGTTCTCGGCCGAAAGCTTATGCCCTTCCGGCGGCTGATCTTCACGGCGACTTCTCAAGAGTGTTGCCTCGTATACTATGAGTTTGGTGGCTATGCATCAGGACAGCGGGCTGAACTCTTCCGGCTCTCAGGTGGACAGGCCACGCGCGCCTGGTCCGGGAACCTCACAGGGGCGCGTCAGCCGCTTACCTTGTCACATCTACGCGTGGAGATCAGCAAGGGCAACTACTACACCCTACGCCGCGATTAGGCCGCGTACGGCCCGACTTTCGCTTTCTCGTAGATCATGTTCAGCAGCTTGACGGCGGGGCGGGCGCTCTGGGCGGAGACCATCGGCTCGCGGCCCTCATGGACGGCCAGGACGAAGTCGCGGACGTTACCCAGGTGCCCGTCGCCGCCGATGGCAGCGGGATCGCTCGCCGTGTTGCCGGTGGGGCCGCTAGACACCTCGGGGCCGGCTTCGCTGTCCTCGTAAGGCTCCAAAGTCTTGAAGTGGGCGAGGTGATCGCCGACCAGCATGGCGCAGCCCCTCGTCCCGGACACGTCCACGCGCTCTGGGAAGCCGTCGTAAGCGAGTGTCGTCATGGTCAGCGTCCCGAGCGCCCCGCTCTCAAAGCGGACAGTGACGACGCCCAGGGTCTCCCCCTCGATGGCGCGGTGGAAGCCGGGGGTGAGCGTAGCGGACAGCACTTCGGCGACCGGCCCGGCCAGCCACTGTACTTTGTCCAGGCTATGAATTCCTTGGTTCGAAAAGACCCCGGCGTCCAGGTCCCACGTCCCCCGCCACTCCGCGCTGTCGTAGTAGCCCTGGCCCCGATACCATTTGGTCTCGGCGCAGGCCAGCACGATGTCCCCCAAGGCGCCCGCGTCAATGGCCCGCTTCACCTTGCGGGCGGCGGGCGAGAAGCGTTCCTGGAAGACGCCGCCGTAGACGATACCGGCGGCTTTCGCAGCGGCAATGGCCTCGTCCACGGCCCCGATCCAGACGTCTAAAGGTTTCTCCGAGAGGACATGCTTGCCCGCGCGGGCCGCCTGGACGGCCATGCGCCCGTGCATCCCCGAGGGCGTACAGAGTGTCACGGCGTCAATGTCGGGCCGCGCCAGCAGGGCCTCGAACGAGTCGGCGGCCTCGCCGCTGTAGCGGGCGGCGAACGCCTGGGCGCGCTCGGGCAGGACGTCCGTGGTCGCCACGAACTCTGCCAGTCCTTCTGCTTTGAGCTTGGCGAGCGCATCGCCGTGCGTGCCTGAGATGGTGCCGCAGCCGACGATTCCGAATCGTAAAGGGTTCATCAGAGGAGTCTCCTGGGGGGTTGATGCTTGCTGGGTGCTTGATGTTTGGTGCTGACGGCGGGGACCGCCGTCGCCACGCGTGGCGCGGCGGCAGGGCGCAGGGAGAAGAAGTGCGTTTGCGGCTGGGCAGCCTCGCGCGCCTGATCGCGCTTGTCGTCCAGCCACTGGTCAATGGCGGTCAGCGCGGCGATCTCAGCGGCGGAAGGGGCATCGCCCTTGTGCGCGATGGCGTTTGGGCCGGTGTTCCAGAAGTAGCGCCAGGCGTCGAGCCGCGCCTGGACGAGGTCCCGAACGCGGGCGGCCTGTTTGTTCTGGGGCAGGGCCGGCAGGTGCGTTAGATCCACACCGGTCTGAAGTTCCTGCCGGGTCACGGTCTTGACGAGCTTGCCGTCTACGAGCAGGTCGTAGACCCCCGGTTTCAGGTCGGTGGCGCGTAGACGGAAGAAGTCCAGCGCGCCGGGTAGGGGCGAGACGTCAAAAGACGGCGCGGCCTTGTCGGGTAGGGGCCAGGGCAGGGGCGTGGTCGTAGGGGTGGGAGAAGACGGGTCCAGCATGACTTCGGTCGGCTCCGCCGACGCGCGCCAAGCTTTAAGGACGGCGGCGGCCATGATCGCCTGCCCCGCCTCGTTCGGGTGGATGCCGTCGGGGACGAGGGTGAACCGGGGATCATGCGCGCGTCCCATCTGGGTGGCCTCGGCCAGCGGCGTGTTCAGGTCCACGGCAAGGACATCCCGCTTGCCGCCCAGCGTCTTGACGAAGTCCCGGAACTTGAGCAGGACGTCGTTATACCCGCGAAAGTGGCGTGAGCTAGGTGCAGCCTCGTCGTAGAAGGTCGGCGACAGCAATGTCAGCCGGACGCCGGGCAGCGCTTTCGTCAGCCGATCCACGAGCGCCGTCAGCCCGGCCGAGTAGGAATCATAGTTGGACTGCTTGAAGTGGGTGTACTCGCCGTCGTTCATGCCGAGCAGGATGGTGACGACCGTGGGGTGATAGGGAAGGACGTCGCGCTTGATCCGCGTTTCCGCCGGCCCGCCCTTGCCGCCTGAGACCACGTCGCTGGTCCAGCCCGAGTTGATGAACTTGACGTGCAGGCCGGGATAGCGCGTCAGCACAAACGTCTCGATGTCGCGGCCGTAGTTCTGCTGCCCGGTGATTGAGTCGCCGTAGAAGACGACTGTGTCGCCGTCGCGCAGGAAGAATGCGCCGGGGTCTGCGGCGCGGGCGGACAGGGGGCGAGCAAAAAGAAGGACCGACAGCAGTGTCAGCCTGAGCCAATAAGGCATCGCCTACTCCGGCTTCCGGCGCATGGCATCGAACTTCGCCACAAAGTTCTCGGCCTCGCCTTGCAGCACTTCGTCCGGGTTCCAGCCCATCTGGATGACCTGCAAGCGGTTCGCCCCACGCAAAGTGAGGTGGACGCTGCCGCCCTCATCGTGCGTCAGCCGGACGGCATCCACCGCCCGTGGGGCGCTCAGAGTATGGCCCAATTTGCCGAAGACGCGCCCGACGGCCCAGCCTACGGCCACGGCCAGCGTGCCCGCCGCGAGCAGGCCGACGCCGAGCCGCGTCCCGAACGTCCGCGCCCGGTCCAGGGCGACCTCTTCAAGCCGCGCCATCTCGTCGCGCAGCTCTTCGGTGGGCTGCACCTGGATCGTGCCGTCGTCGTGCAGGAGAAGCATCCCGCGCTCGGACGGCGTCTTGTTGCTCATGAAGCGCATCCGCGCGATCTCGGTCAAATCCGTCCTGCCTTCCTTTTTCTTTTTCTAAGTTTCTACTTTTCGTCTTTGTCTTTGGCCGCCTTGCGGACTTGCAGGCGCAGCGGCGTCCCTTCAAAGGCATACGCCTCCCGGATGCGGTTCTCCAGGTAGCGCAGGTACGAAAAGTGCATCAGCTCGGGGTCGTTAACGAACAGGATGATCGTCGGCGGCTTGACGGCAGGCATGGTCGCGTACTTGACCTTCAGCGACTTGCCCTTGTCGTTGTAGGGGTGGGCATCCACGGCGTCCCGGACGATCCGGTTCAGCTCGCCGGTCGGGATACGCATGGTGTGCGCTTCGGCGGCGTCCAGAGCGGCCTCGACGGCGGCCGTGACGCCCTTGCCGGTGAGGGCCGAGGTGAAGGCCAGCGGCGCATAGGCCATAAAGCGCATGCCGTCGCGCAGCTCTGCGGAGAAGACGGTCATCGGGTTCTGGCCCGGCATTTCTTCCAGGACGTCCTTGCGGCCGATGTCCCACTTGTTGACCACGATGATACCGGCCCGGCCCGCCTCGTGGGCGTAGCCGCCGACGCGCTTGTCGCCGTCGGTCACGCCGTCATGGCCGTCCACGACCAGCATGACCACGTCGGCCCGCTCGATGGCCCGCATGGCGCGCAGGACGGTGTAATACTCGACGCTGCCTTGGATCTTGCCCGCCCGCCGGATGCCCGCCGTGTCGATCAGGACGACTTCGCGGTCGCCTCCGGCTCCGTGGAACGTGAAGGCGGTGTCCACCGAGTCGCGCGTCGTGCCGGCAATGGGGGACACGATGGCGCGCTCTTCGCCGAGAATGGTGTTCAGTAGCGACGACTTGCCGACGTTCGGCCGGCCGATGATGGCGATCTTGATCCGGTCGTCTTCGATGACCTCGCCGGGGTCTGGCGGCGCGGGTGGGAAGCGCTCGACGATGGCGTCCAGGGCGTCCGCGACGCCGCGCCCGCCCAGGGCGGACACGGGGAAGACGTTCGGCAGCCCAAGCCCGTAGACCTCGGCAACGTTGCGGTTCTCCATGTCGCCGTTGTCCACTTTGTTTGCGATCACTATGAGCGGCTTGGGCGAGCGGCGCAGGGCGTTGGCGAGTTCCATATCGTCCGAAGTCAGTCCAACGGTCGTGTCCACGACAAGCACGATGACGTCGGCCTCCTCCATGGCGATCTCGGCCTGTGCCCGGATTTGAGCCTTCAAGGGGTCAGGGTCGAACATCTGGATGCCGCCCGTATCTACGAGGCTGTACTCACGCCCGTTCCAGTCGCCCTCGGCGTAGAGGCGGTCGCGCGTGATGCCGGGCGTGTCTTCCACGATGGCGACGCGCCGGCCGATAAGCCGGTTGAACAGCGTGGACTTGCCGTCGTTCGGCCGCACGACGATGGCGACGAGCGGCTTGGGCTGGTACTCGGGGCGGGCCTTGGGCTGATATTCGGCCTGATATTCTGCTTCGGGCCGATTTTCGGATTGGTTTTCGGATTGGTTTTCGGATTGGTTTTCGGGCTGGGGTGTTGGGGCGTCGGTCATGGCGTTTTCTTCCTCCTGCCGCTGGGGCACTCTCGGGGAGGATGTGTGGCTCCGGGCGGTCAAAACAACTTTAAGAATAGCACAAAACGGGGGCGGAAGTCAAGGCGCGTTGCTTGATCCCATGGGTGCCCGGCCTCCCAAGCGGGCCTCGATGCAGGGCGCGGTGTTTCGCCTCGTGGTCGCCAAAAATAAATCTGTGTACCGCCCGTAATAATGCCTCTTTGGCACGTTTCTTGCAGGGCAGTAGACCATCAGAACAGCCGACACGCCCCGCTTCGAGCATCCGCATCGGCTCTCGCACGGCCTTTCTCCGCCCACACCCTCTTCGCGCGCCTGCATCGTCAGGCAGAAAGCCTTATGCTCATGTCTACTCTCTTCTCCCGCCCGCGCCACAGCGCAACCCTCTGCGGCATCGCTGCTGCTGGGCTTCTGGCCCTCGCCCCTTCCGCAGTCCGCGCCCAGAGCGGCACGACCGGCACGGCGGGTACTCCTGGCACGACCAGCGC
>JANOOM010000639.1:0-8227 GCA_031421335.1 Armatimonadota bacterium | reverse complement strand
CCTCGCAAAATCTATTTCTGACGCTTCTTGGTCAATGTTTCGGAACGTACTCTCCCAGAAGGCTGCAAGAGCCACTCGGTTGTACGCCGAAGTTAATCCTGCCTACACGTCCCAGACCTGTAGCGGGTGCGGACACATTGCCAAGAAGTCGCTTTCGCAAAGGCAACACGATTGCCTGATATGCGGACTCAGTCTCGACAGAGACACGAACGCCGCCATTAACATACTCTCTGTAGGGCAATACAGAGTAGCAGTGTAGACTGCTAAGAAGCCCCGCCCCTTAGGGCTGGGGAATTGTCACTGGAATGTTTCAAGACCGTGTCTCGGCGGAGCGCGCCGTAGCCGACCTGCACCAGCAGGGCTACTCCCAGAGCGACATCAGCGTCATGATGAATGACCAGACGCATGCGCGCGAGTTCGCGGTGGATACGGGCAGCAAGGCGGCGGAGGGTGCGGGCGTCGGCGCGGGCAGTGGCGGCACTTTGGGCGCGATCATCGCGGCTGTAACGGCGACGGGCAGTGTGGCGGCATTGGCGGCGACCGGCGGCCTCGCGGCCCCACTCGTGGCCGGGCCTTTGGCGGCGGCACTGGCTGGCGCGGGTGCGGGCGGCCTGGGCGGCGGACTGATCGGCGGGCTGATCGGCGGGCTGATCGGGGCGGGCATCCCCAAGGACCGGGCGGCGCAGTACGAGACCGACCTGAACGCGGGCGGCATCCTGGTGGGGGTACACGCGAGCGGCGTCAACGCCGCCGAAGTGCAGCGAATTCTGATGTCCGACGGCGCGGTGGACGTACAGGGCGCGTCGGTCGCGAACCGGGCGCTGTAAAGACGAGACTGAGGAAAAAGGCAGTCACTCTTCGGGGTGGCCGCCTTTTCTTGTTCGGGGCGCGGGGTACAATGGGTGTATGGGAGACAACGACACAGAAGACGGGGCGCCGGTCTGGAACCTGGACGCGGGGCAGTGGGAAGCGCTGGTGCGGCGGGCGCAGGCGACCGGGGACGCGCTGGAAGACGGCGCTTATGTGCGCGTGGACATCGAAACGGGCGCGGCGGAACTGGTGTTCTATGCGACGGCCCTGAACAGGCCGGCGGGCTGGGCGTTTCCGTTCCTGGAAGTGGTCGCGGGCAGCAAGCGCCTGGGGGCCTCGGTCGGGCGGGCGTGGCACGAGGGAGCGACGGGGTTCGTACAGTTCGAGGTGGCGGTCGTGGCGGCGGCGCAGGAGCTGGCGGCGGACTACGAGAGCGGGGCGTCGGACCTTGACTGGGTGACGTATGAGCAGGCGGTCGTGCGGGCGATCGGCGGCACGGCGGCGGACGGAGTGTGGCTTCACCGGGAATTCGGGCGGCTGGTCGCGCTTGCGGGATGAGGGCGCGGATGGGCAAGAAGCGGGGGAAGCGGGCGGGGCCTCGCCCCTAATCCACCAGCACCAGATTCGCCAGGCAGTTGGCCTCCAGGGCGTGGACATACCGGCGCAGATCGGCTTCGAGGTCGCGTTTGAAGCGGCGGCTAAAGCCAAGCGACTCGGCGATGTCAGGGAGGAAGCCGGGCGGGTCGTAGGCGACGGTGACGGTGAGCGTCACGCCGCCGCCGTCGGGCAGCGCGTCCAGCCGCAGGGACAGGACATACAAGAAAAGAGAGCCGGTGGACTGCCAGCAGAGGGTCTGGTCGACACACATGGTCCGCTCGGCAGCGAACTCGATGTGGCGGCCTTCCAAACCAATGGCAAACTCGGCCAGATCCTCATGGCCGCCCGGCGCGGCGGCGCTGACGTGCGACAGCAGGCGCGGCAGGGCGCGAACATCGTTCCACTCGGCCCAGATTTCCCGCCAGGGAGCGCGGACGGGCAGGGCCACTTCATGCGTGAACTGCATTAGCTCTGCCCCTCCGTGTCCGTCCCGCTGCGGGTGAGCAGGGTCGTGCCGCCCAGATAGGGGGCCAGCAGGGCGGGCAGGGCGACGCTGCCGTCACGCTGCTGGTAGGTTTCGAGCAGGGCGGCGACCAGGCGCGGCAGGGCGGTCCCACTGCCATTGAGCAGGTGCGGGAACTCGGGCTTCGCGCCCGGCTCGCGCCGGAAGCGGATGTTCCCCCGGCGGCTCTGGAAGTCTTCACAGTTGGAACACGAAGATACTTCCAGCCACATGTCCGCGCCCGGCGCGTGGATCTCCACGTCGTAGCACTTGGCGGCGGCGAACGAGATATCGCCGGCCGCCAGCAGCTTGACGCGGTAAGGCAGGCCCAGAGCTTCCAAAACGTCCGTCGCATCCGTCAAAAGGGTTTCCAGTTCGGCATAGGAAGTCTCGGGCAGCGTGTACTTGACCATTTCCACCTTGTCGAACTGGTGGACGCGCAGCAGCCCGCGCGTGTCTTTGCCCGCCGCGCCGGCTTCGCGCCGCCAGCAGGGGGAATAAGCCATGTAGTTCAAGGGCAGGTCGCGGCCGTCCAGAAGCTCGTCCCGGTGGATGTTGACTAGGGCCGGCTCGGCAGTGGGCAGGGCGAACAAGTCGTCCGCCCCGTCGTGGTACATCTCAGGCTGGAACTTGGGCAGATGGGCGCTCGCCTTGACGCTCTCGCGGCTCAGGAAGTACGGCGTCGCCCACTCGGTATAGCCATGGCGGTCGCGGTGCAGGTCGAGCATGAACTGGATCAAGGCGCGCTCCAGCCGGGCACCCCAGTTCTTGTAAAGCACGAAGCCGCTGCCGGACAACTTGACGCCGCGCACGAAGTCAATCAAGTCGAGGTCTGTGGCGAGGTCCCAGTGTGCCCTGGCTTCGAAGTCAAAGCGCTTTGTTTCGCCCCAAGTCTTGACGATCTGGAAGTTTTCCTCCGGTCCGGGCGGCGTGTCCTCGGACGGCAGGTTGGGGATGAAAAAGAGCAAGTCGTCGCGCCCGGCCTCGAGCCGCTTGGCTTCGGCGTTGAGGGCAGCGATGCGGTCGCCGAGGTCGCGCAGGCCGGCCTTGACTTCCTCGGCTTCTTCCTGCTTGCCTTCCTTCATCAGCCGCCCGATGCTCTGGCCGGAGGCTTTGGTCTGCCGGTTCAAGTCGGCCTGCAAGAGTTCCGCCTCGGACGTGGCCGCGCGCCAATGCGTGTCGGCCTCCGCGACGGCGTCAACGGCGGCGGAGTCGGCCAGCCGGGCGCGGAGTCGTTCCTTGACTTGTTCGGGTTCGGTGCGGATGAGTTTGATGTCAAGCATAGACTTTATTCTAGCGTAAAAGAGCCGTTCTAGTGGTGGTCAACAATTTCCCCGACGACGTCACAGCCAGTCATAGAAGGACACGTCTCCCTAGAGACTTGCCCAACTAGCCCTGCCAAGCCATGTGCAGCCGTGAGCGGGGTTGTCACAATGCACACAGTATCCCCAAACGAAATTGCAAACGAAATTGCCATTTTCTGCCCGCCCCTATCACAAACCGGGCTTCATGCTGTCGTCATAGAGGGGAAACGCTGGCGGTGCCTCGCCATGTAGTCCTTGAACGGACGCACGCGCCCTTGACCTATCGCATCCAACCCTTCTTGGATAGCGGCCACTTCAACCAGCAGATCCTGTTCCTGCTGCGTGAGGACTTCAGCCAGCAGCCTACTGACGATCAGGTCCGGTTCCTGGCCGGTGCGCTGGGAAGTTCGACGCAGAACCGTTTCCGCTTCGCGCGTAAGTGTGACAGTCATCGCTTCATTCTCCTTTCTCACTTAAGCCATTCACCAAATGCACCAGCAGGGCGACCATGCCCTGCAAGTCGCTGACGTGGACCCGCTCGCGGGCGGTGTGCGCGTTCTTCTCGGGGGCGCCGACGAACACCCAGTCGAATGGGACGCCGCTGCGGTCGAGGGAAGCGCCGTCGGAGGCGCCACCCCGCGCGATCTCGCGCTGGAAGGGCAGACCGCTTGTCTCGGCGAGGGCAAGGACACGCTCCAGATAGGACTGACGCGGCAGGCAGCTATCGCGCAGCGAGACGGCGACGCCGCGTCCGCACCGAACGTGCTTGGTGTGCCAGGTCAGGTCGGCGACCAGGGCCTGGGTGATGAGCGCTGTCTCGGACAGGCGGCGGGCGCAGACTAGGGCGCCCACGCCGCGCGTCTCCTCGTAGGCGGTGAAGGCGACGGCGACGTCCGGGCAGCGGATCAAGACGTTTAAAGCGGCCCAGACGCCGGCCCGGTTGTCGAGGTAGGGGGCGGTGATGGTCTCGCCGTCCAAGGGCGTGGGCGGAGCGGCATAAACCCAGCGCGTGCCGGGCGCGGCGGTCGTCTTCCCTTTGACGCGCCACCCACCGCCTTCACGCCGGGCCAGGGTGTTGCCCGCATCGGGCATCCCAGCGGGGCGGACGGCGTCGCCGGACCTGCCTTCCGGCCCACCGATGGACAGGAGGCCCTTGTCGTGGTCCAGAGTCCAGCCGGTGGTGTCGATGTGGGCGAACACGGCGACGGCGGGCCGGTCACCTCGCACGGCGAGCAGCGAGTCGCCTAGGCGCTCCAAGCGGACGTCGGGCAGCTCGCGGGCCAGCCAGTCTTCGAGCCAGTCGGCCACCGGCCCCTCGTCGCCCGAGGGAGCGTCAAGATTCAGCAGGTCCCGCAGGGGATCAAAAGAGTAGTCGGGTGGGTTCACAGTAGGTTATTGTATCTCATCGGAGGCGGGGTTGTCAAACAAAGATGCGAGGAAAGGAATGGGTCCCCCAAAGTCGCCCGGTGGCCTGTGGAAACCGCGCGAAAAGCCGATATAAATAACGGCACTCCATCTATGTCTATACCATCAAACAAAAAGCGGCGGATGACAGTCGAGCGGCAGCTCGGACTTGGGTTTGGCACGGCCCTGCTGGCGGCGGGCTTCATCGGGGCGGTCACCTGCATGGAGACGGTGCGCTGCATCCGCCTCAGCGCGGCCGCCCAGCAGACGCGGGACACGGTGCAGGAGCTGTCGGCGACGCTGTCGGCCCTCCAGGACGCCGAGACTGGTCAGCGCGGGTTCCTGCTGACGGGCGATGCGCGCTACCGGCGGCCCTATGACGAAGCGGCCGTCGCCATGCCCGCGCACCTGGGCCGCCTGCAGATCATGGCGTCGGGCCATCCGGCGCTGGCAGCCCGGCTCCCGGCACTGGACCGGGTGGCGCGCGACAAGATGGCGGAACTAAAGATGACGGTGATTCTCCGCCAGAGCCGCGGGTTCCGGGCGGCCCAGCGGGTCGTCCTTGGGGGGCGTGGCGAGCAGGACATGGAAGAGATCCGGCGGCAGGTCGGGGTGATGAGCGCGGACCAGACCGCCCTTTGGAACGACCAGACGCAGCGGCGTACACAGGCGCAGTGGTGGACGCTGCGGTCGGTGATGGCCCTGATCGCTTTCGAGCTGGCCTTGCTGTCGGCTGTGTTCAGCTTGATCCGGCGCGATGTCGCGGAGCGCAGGCGGGCTGAGGCGGCTCTTGCGGCCTCCAACGCCCGATTGACGGGGGTGATCGAGGCTTCGCCGGTGGCGATCTTCGACTTCGACTCGACCGGCACCGTCCTGAGCTGGAGCCGAGCGGCGGAAGCGATGTTCGGCTGGAGCGCGGCGGAGGCCATCGGCGGGCCGTTCCTGTTCGTGCCGGAAGAAAAGCGGGCGGAGACGGCCGAACTGCGTGCGCGGCTGATGCGCGGTGAGTCATTCGCGGGCATCGAGGCAAGTCGGCGGCGGCGCGACGGCACGCCCATTGACGTCACCATCTCGGCCTCCCCGCTGCGCGACGGGGGGGGGCAGATCGTCGGGGCGATGGCGGTGATGGCCGACGACACGGCGCGCAAGAGCGCGGAGCGCGCGATGGAGCGCAGCCAGGCGGGCCTGGCCGAAGCCCAGGCGCTGGCACACATCGGGAGCTGGGAATACGACGTGGCAACGGACACGGTCGCCTGGTCGGACGAGATGTTCCGCCTGCTCGGGCTGGAGTCGTCGGAGCAGGCTGCCACACTGGACATCTATCTGGAGCGGATGCGCCCCGATGATCGGCGGGAGATGAAGGAAACACTGGCGGCTTCAGCACGCTCGGGGGTGGGGTATGAGACCGACCGGCGCTTCGTGCTCCCCGGCGGGGCGGAGCGCGTCCTGCACGTCCTGTCCCGGCCGGTCCAGGACGCGGACGGCAGGGTGGTCAAGATCGTCGGCACTTTGATGGACGTCACTGAGCGCCGCCGGATTGAGGAAGAGCGCGAGGCGATCCTGACTCATCTGCGCGAGGGCCTGATCGTGTCCGATGCCAAGGGGAATATCCTGACGATGAACCCGGCCGCGCGCCGCCTGCTGGAATACGCGCCGGGGGCGAACGCGGACTGCCCGCCGTCGCGCGAGTTCTGGCGGGCCTTCGAGATGCACTATCCGGACGGGCGGCCGATGCCGACCGAGGAGTGGCCCCTGCCGCGCGCCCTGCGCGGCGAAGCGCTCTCGGACTACGAGGCGCGTATCGAGCGGCGGGACACCGGGACGAACTGGACCGGCTCCTTCTCGTTCGCCCCCGTGCTGGGCGGGGACGGGCGGCCGATCCTCGGCATCATCACCTTCCGCGACGTAAGCGCCCAGAAGGAAATGGAACAAGCCCTGCGGGACGCCCGTGCCGACCTGGAGCGCCGGGTCGAGGAGCGGACGTTGGACCTGGAGATCGTCAACAGGTACTTGGAAACGGCCCACAAGACGCTGCGGTTCTCCAGCGACCGTTTGGCGGGCATCATTGACGGCACCAGGGACTTGATCGCCGCCATAGACAAGGACTTCCGGTTCATCGCCATCAACAAGGCATACGCGGCCCAGGTCGTCGCGCTGGGCGGCCGGAAGCCGGAAGTTGGCGCTCTACTGACCGGGATGCTGGCGCACCTGCCGGGCGAAGAGGCCCGGATGGCAGTGGCCTGGGGGCGGGCATTGGCCGGCGAGGAGTTCAGTGCGGACTACACGGTTGACGTGGACGGGCTGGGCGCGGACGGGCTGGGCCGCTCTTATGAGCTGAAATATAGCGCGATCCGTGACGGCAAGGGCGGCCTGATGGGGGCCACCCTGATCGCACGGGATGTGACCGAGCGGAACCGCGATGCGGCGGCCCTGGGGCTGTCAGAGACGCGGTTCCGGTCCCTGATCGAGCAGTCGCCCCTCAGCACGCAGGTCTTCGCGCCTGATGGGACGACGCTGCGGATCAACCCCGCCTTGACCAAACTGTCCGGGCGGACTTTGCGGGACTTCGCGGGCTACAACATATTCCAAGACGAGCAGCTCGTCGCCCAGGGCGTCATGCCCCACATCCTGCGCGGCTTCGGCGGCGAGGCCGTCACGCTGCCGCGCGTCTCGTGCCGGCCCGCCGAGACGTTCCCACAAGGCGGCGCGGACGGCGCGGGGGCGGAGCAGTGGCTGCAAACCTTCATCTACCCCGTGAAGGACGAGGACGGCTTGATCCGTGAGATCGTCCTGATCCACGAGGATATCACCGAGCAGGAGCGGGCCGAGGCCGCCGTGCGTGAGAGCGAGGCGCGCTTCCGGTTCATGGCCGACGCCATGCCTCAGATCATCTGGACGGCCGGCGCGGACGGCAGCCCAGACTATTACAACCAGCGCTGGCACGACTACACGGGGATGAACCTCGATGAGTCGCGGTCCTGGGGCTGGCTGCCCGTCCTGCACCCCGACGACATGGAGGCTTCGGCGGCACGCTGGACGGCGTCTTTCAGCACCGGCGCGTATTACGAGACGGAATACCGCTTTAAGCGGGCGGAAGACGGCGCGTACCGCTGGCACCTGGGGCGCGGGGTGCCGATGCGCGATGCGGAGGGGAACATCATCAAGTGGTTCGGCACTTGCACCGACATTGACGATTACAAGCGGGCACAGGAGACGCTGCGCGAGATCCAGGGAGATCTGGAGGCGCGGGTCGTCCAGCGCACCGCCCAGCTCGAAACGCAGGCGCGCGAGCTGGAAGGGGCGCGCAACCAGGCGGAAGCCTCGGCGCGGGCGAAGTCCGAGTTCCTGGCGAACATGAGCCATGAGATCCGCACGCCCATGAACGGCGTCATCGGCATGACGGGCCTGCTGCTGGAGACCGTTTTGACGGGCGATCAGCGCGACTTCGCGCAGACCATCAAGGGAAGCGGCGAGGCGCTGCTGACGATCATCAACGACATCCTCGACTTCTCCAAGATCGAAGCGGGCAAGATGACGATCGAGGTGGCCGACTTCAGCCTGCGCGCAGCCCTTGAAGATGTGGCCGATCTGCTGGCCGCGCGCGCCCAGG
>JANOOM010000638.1:0-31527 GCA_031421335.1 Armatimonadota bacterium | reverse complement strand
CCCCGACGATCAGAACGTCGGATTCGTATGTCTCGTATGCGTCCATAGTTTTTTATGTCCGTAGGGGCAGCCCCCCGTGGCTGCCCTCGTTCTCCGGTTCCTCGTTCTCCGGTTCCTCGTTCTTCGGTTCCTAGTTCTCTGGTTCCGCCCGTGCTCGATTGAGGGCAGGCACGGGGGCCTGCCCCTACGGGATGTGTTCCTCGTCGGTTTGCCACAGGGCAGGATTGTTTATGATGTAGTCCTGCACGGTTCGCCACTCGCCTTCGTCGCGGATGATGTGTTCGTAATAGTTGCGCTGCCAGAGCCGCGCTGCGAAGGGCGGCCATGTCTGCTCATGAACGCCGTGCCTATACTGAGCCGTTGTCCAGGATTTCCAGCGTTGCACTACATCCGGCAGCGACAAAGAGACACTCCCATGGGCCGATTCTGTAAGTACAAGGATGCCATGAACATGGTTAGGCATGATGACGAATTGATCGATGTCCACTCCAGGATACTGGATTGGTATCTGTTCCCAGGCCGTCCGAACCATCTGACCTGCGGTACTTTCCTGCATTTGGCCATCCGCGATGCGCCCGAGAAGACAGGCGCGTTCTTGAACGCATACTGTGACGAAATAAGCCCCCGCCTGCGTGTAATCATAACTGGGCAGCCGGATCGAGCGCCGATGATGAATGTTTGGATCGTACACTGTTGCCCTTCCCTAGCCGTCCCTGTAGGGGCGGCCCCCCGTGGCCGCCCTTCCTCTCTGTCTCCTTTTTCCTGTTTCTCCTATCCCTTTTTTCCTGTGGGCCGTGCCGCTTTGTAGGTCCGGGCTTTGTAGGTCCGGGCAGGCACGGGGGGCTGCCCCTACGTTTAGCCAGGGCAGGCACGGGAGGCTGCCCCTACGTTCAGAAGAACCTCATGTCCCGGATCAAGCCCGTCGCCAGGCCACGCACATATTGGTCGGTGATGACGACGCTGAACAAACTCAGCCACGCCCACAGCGCGTGGTTCTCGTTCAGCCGCGTTACCCGCTCCCAGACCGTGTGCTTTGCCTTCGCCCCTGCCGAGCACGAGAAGCAGTTGGAGCAGCCGCCCGACAGATGCCGCCACGAATGACACGAGAACGTGTACAAACTCAGCAGCACGATGTTCGCCAGGAACACGAGCGAGCCTAGCCCCACCCCGAACCGCCCGCCGAAGTCGAAGGCCAGCAGCGCGTCCCACCACAGGACGACCAGGATGACGACCGCCCCGTAGAAGGCGTAGCGGTGCAGGTTTTGCAGGACGAATGGGAAGGCGCGCTCGCCCGTGTAGTTCTTTCGCGGGGCGATCTCACCGACGGCGCACGCGGGCGGGTCCCAGAAGAAGGCGCGGTAGTATGCCTTGCGGTAGTAATAGCAGGTCGCCCGGAAAAATAGGGGGAAGGGCAGGATGAACAGGGCGGGAGAGAAGTGTCTCCCCAGCACCGTCCACTTGGTGACGATGGCGGGCGAGTAGAACGGCGATAAGTACGGGCCGCTCTGGTAATAAGCGTTCTCAAAGGCCCGCCAGGTCGCGTAAACGGCGAAGCCGCCCAGCACGAGGGCGGTGAGGAGGGGCTGCACCCACCAGGCGTCGCGCCGGGTCATCTTCGGCGGGGAGGGCTGGGGGCGGGGGGGTCGCTCGGCGGCCGGTGCCTGCACTTCTTTCAGGGCCATGCGTGTTCTTCCTCCGCGCGTGGTCGCCCCGCCGGGTAGGGCAGGGGACTGTATTGCGAAGATTATATCACGCTCGCGCAGGAATAGCAAGCGGCCATGGCGCGTGCCGTCACTTCAACTCCTTGATAGACTTATGGCCGCGCACCGTTAGCCTGTCAAGTCTCATCGGCGCATTCTACCCAAAGCCAGCGAACAAAAAAGGGCGAGCCTCACGGCTCGCCCTTCGCAGACCTCTCTCAGCGCCACGTCGTCGCGCCCGCGCCCTGGGCCGAGGCTGGCAGCTCAGGGGCACCGACGATGGTCTCGACGCCCAGGAAGGCGTCAAGCTCCTCGTTGGTGTGGCGGTGCGCCCACTGCGCGAATCGCTCTTCGCCCTGCCGGGTCTCCTGGAAGCGCTGGATGACGTTGCCTAAGGCATACTTCACCTTTTCAGCGGGCACCTTACGGTGGATGGCGCGGGTGAACGAGGGGTGCGCCCCCAAGTCGCCGCCGAGGTGGACGTCGAAAGCTTCCACCTGCGAGCCGTCGTCGAGCCGGGCCAGGCAGCCCTGGAGGCCGATGTCGCCGACGTGGTGCTGGGCGCACGAGTTCGGGCAGCCGTTCATGTTGATCTTCAGGCCGCGTTCGTAGGGGTTCGGAACCACCTGCTCCAGATGCCCGATGACCTCCTTGATCCGCAGCTTGGTCTCGGTGATCGCCAAGTTGCAGAACTCAATACCCGTGCAGGCCATCGCGCCGCGCCGGATGTTGGGGACGTCCCAGGCGAAGCCCGCTTCGGCCAGCTCAGCCTGGGCGGCGGGCAGATCTTCGGTGGAGATGTGCGGGATCAACAGGTTCTGGACATTCGTCGTGCGGACCTCGCCGCCGCCGTACTTGGTGGCGATGTCAGCGGCCCGGCGCATCTGCGTGTCGGTGATCCGGCCGGACAGGATGCACAGGCCGATCCAGTTCAAGCCCGGCTGCGACTGGGCGTGGACGCCGATGTGGTCCCGGTAGGTCTCGTCGGAGAACTCGAAGCCGGGGGCGGCCGGGTCGGGCGTCCAGTCGAGCTTGGCACGGACCTCGACGGTGAACTTCTCCGGCCCCCACTCGGCCATCAAATACTTCAAGCGGGCGCGCGTGCGCTTGGCGCGGAGCTGCTCGGCGTCCCGGTAGCATTCGGCGATGGCCCGCATGACGTCAACGATCTTGCCGAGTTCGGTGGCCGGCACGAAGATATCGAGTTGCTGCCCGAAGAAGGGCTGGAGGGACAGGCCCCCGCCGACAAAGAAGTGGTATCCGGCCACGCCGTCAGAAAGCCTCCTGTGCGCGATCAAGGAAGCGTCGTTGATCTGCGGCAGGGTGCTCTGGACCGGCGAGCCTTCCACGGCGATCTTGAACTTGCGCGGCAGGTCGCCGAAGTCGCGGTTCAGATGAAAGAAGTCCTGGATAGCGTCCACGGCGGGCCGGGTGTCCACGATTTCCTGCGGGTCGAAGCCTGCGGCCGGGGAGGAGGTCAGGTTGCGGGTGATGTCGCCGCACGCTCCGGCCGTGGTCACGCCGACGGCGGCCAGCCGCGCGAAGATGTCCGGCATGTCCTGGATGGTCAGCCAGTGGAGCTGGATGGTCTGGCGCGTGGTGATGTCGCCGATGCCGCGCGCGTAGGTCTTGGTCAGGTCGGCGACGGTGCGGAGCTGCTCGCTCGTCATGCGCCCGCCGGGGACCTTGATCCGCATCATGAAGTGGCCTTCGTTCGGGCGCTGCTGGTACACGCCGTACCATTTGAAGCGCATGAAGTCGCCGGGATCAATGCTGCCGAAGCCGGTCTCGGCGTATTTGTAGATGTCGGCCAGCACGTCCAGGCCCGCCTTCTCCTTCTTCAGCCGCTCTTCTTTGGTTATCTTGACGTCGCTCATTTGTAGTTCCCTGCTAATCGCCGATTTCCTAGTAACTCGGTTGCCAATGTTCTATTATACTTTGGCGGACGCGTTTCTGTCAACGTAGTCATACCATAACCACTAGGGGGCCGGAAAAGTGCCTGAGACCGGCCATGGTTTCTTGTGAAGCCTATCGCGCGGCGTTTGGCGAGACTCCTTTGCGGGTAAAGTTTGCCTGTCCGACGATTAGTGCGTGCCATCCACAAAGTGCCGCAGAAAGCTTGCAACGAGACTCTCCTTGAACGACTTCCACGAACAGTTCGAAATTACCGCCCATCCACGAAATGCTGGGCAGGCGCGAGAACGCGTCCGCGAACTCGCCACTCGGGCGGGCCTGAGCGGGCTGGACCTTGCCGACGTCGAGATCGCTGTCGGCGAGGCCGTCACGAATGCCATCCTGTACGGCTCCCCGTCCTCTTCCTGCCGTATCGTGATCATCAGCGGACTGGGCGGGGACGTTTTCTTCGTCGAGATCCACGACCAGGGCCACGGCTTCGACCCCGCCGCCCAACACCAGCAGGAAGACACCGGTGCCCTGGGCGGGCGCGGCCTCCACCTCATGCGCGCCCTGATGGACCACGTCGAGCTGCGCCACAATGGGGCCGGCATGATCGCGCGCCTCTCCAAGCGCCTCGTCGCCCACTGATTGCCCGCCGCGCCCCTTGACAGTCGCCCCTCCTTCCGCTACAATAGCACTGCGGCCCCCCGCACTGCGCCCTATGGAAGAACTCACGCCATCCCTGCATCTGTCCGACTTTGATTACTCCCTGCCCGCTGAACGGATCGCGCAGACGCCGCTGGAGCCGCGCGACTCCTCACGCCTGCTGATCCTGGACCGCGCTGACGGGTCGCTCACGCACCGCCACTTTTTTGACCTGCCCGAATATCTCCAGAGCGGCGACGTGCTTGTGCTCAACGATACCCGCGTCACCGCACAGCGCTTGTTCGGCGCGCGGCCCGGCCACCCCGAAGAGCGCATTGAGGCATTCCTGACCCACCGCGTCGCCGAGGGCAAATGGTGCGCGCTGGTCCGGCCGGGCAAAAAGCTGCTGCCGGGTGTCTCGGTCGAGTTCGGGGACGGCTTGATCGCTGAAGTGGTCGAAAAGACCGACGAGCGCGGCGGGCGCCTCTTGCAGTTCCAATCGCCGTCCGGCGTGGCCGTCGAAGACGCCATCGCCGCCCTTTCGTCGGCCCCGCTGCCACCTTATATCGGGACACCGCTGCCGCCCGAAAAGCGCGAGCGCTACCAGACCGTCTACGCCGACTCGGGCGGGTCCGCCGCCGCGCCCACGGCGGGTCTGCACTTCACGCCGGACCTGCTCGCCCGGATCGAGTCGCGCGGCGTTTCGGTCGCCCGCGTCACCCTCCACGTCGGCCTGGGCACCTTCCGGCCCATCGAGACCGACGACGTTCTGGCCCACCAGATGCACGCCGAGCGCGTCACAGTCGGCGCCGAAGCCGCCGGCATCATCAACGGCGCGCGGGGTCGCATCATCGCGGTCGGCACGACGTCGGCCCGGACCCTGGAAAGCGCCGCCATCGGCCCGCGCCGCGTCGGCCCGATAAACGGGGAGACGTCTTTGTATGTGACGCCGGGCTATAAATTCCAGGTCGTGGATGCCCTGGTCACGAACTTCCACATGCCCCGCTCCACGCTGCTGCTGCTCGTCAGCGCCTTGGCCGGCACGGGGGCCATTCGCCGCGCCTACCAGGAGGCCCTGGACTCGGGCTACCGCTTTTTATCGTTTGGCGACGCCATGCTGATTATCTAAATACTTTGGGCTGTCGGGAGGGCCGCGTTGTTGCGTAATGTTCAGGACTGGAACAAGTATGTGGACCTGCTAGGCAAGGCGGTCGCCAAAAGGCCGTCCACAGCACCCCGGCACGGCCACGAGAATGGCCGCGAGAACGGCTACGAATTAGCGCGCGCCCTGCCCCTGGACCTCCTCGACGGGCCTGCGTCCCCCGCCGCCCCGCCGCGGGCGGGGCGCGGGCCGCGCAAGGAGGAGACGCGCGAGGAGCTGCTGCGCCGATTGATGGACCCGACCCTGACCCTGGAAGAGACCGCATGCATCCTGGAGGTCTGCCCGACCACCGTCCGCCGCTACACCAACCGGGGCATCCTGCCGCACGAGCGCTCGGCGGGCAACCAGCGCCGCTTCAAGCTGTCCAGTGTCCTGGCCTTCAAAGAGGACCGGCAGAAGCCCCTGGAAGCGGGCGATGGACCCCAGGATGGACCCCAGGATGGGCCCGAGGACGGACCCGAAGAGGACTAGGATACCACCATGCGCGTCGGCATCTTCACCGAAAGCTATCCGCCCCTCATCAACGGCGTTTCCACGTCCGTCCAGACCCTCATCGCCCACTTGGAGCAGGCCGGGCACGAGGCATTCGTTTTTACTTCCCGCTTCCCGCGCTACCGGGATGAGCGCCCCGGCGTCTTCCGCTACCCCTCCGTCAATGCCGTCGTCGAGCCGGACTATGTTTTGCCAATCATCTTCTCGCCGCGCATCGCCCGCGCCATCCCGGCTCTGAAGCTCGACATCGTCCATTCCCACTCGCCGTTCTTCCTGGGCCTGCTCGCCCGCCGGGTCGCCCGGTCCCTGGGCCTGCCGCACGTCGCCACCAACCACACCCTCTACACGGAGTACGCCCACTATCTGCCCCTGCCCACGGTCGGGGTCACCCGCTGGGTCCTGGTCCGCTGGATGCGCAGATTCTACAACACCTGCGACCGGATCCTGGCCCCCTCCAGGCTCACCCAGCGCGTGCTGGAAGGGTACGGGGTGCAGACGCCCGTTTCCGTCGTCCCGACGGCCATCCCCGCGCCGCCCTATCTGCTCCAGCGCCCGCCCGAGACGAAGCAGGAGTTCGGCCTGCCGCCCGACGCCCACCTCCTCCTTTACGTCGGCCGCCTGGCCCCTGAAAAGAACCTGGACCTGCTGCTACGCGCCTTCGCCCTCGTCACCGAGAAGACCAACGACACTTACCTGATCCTGGCCGGCAGCGGCAAGAGCCGGGGGACATTGGAGGCGCGCGCCCGCGCCCTGGGCGTCCACCGGCGGACCCGCTTCGCCGGGTTCCTGGGCCGCACCAAGCTGGACCCGCTTTATCAGGCTTCCGACCTGTTCTTGTTCCCTTCCAAGACCGAGACGCAGGGACTGGCTGTCGGCGAAGCCCTGGCCGCCGGTCTGCCCTGCGTCGTGGTCAACGTGGGCGGGGCGCCCGAGTCGGTCCGCGACGGCGTGGATGGATTCCTGGTCGCTGACGACGCGCGGGCCATGGCCGCGCAGGCGCTCGCCCTGCTGTCCGATCCTGACGCCCGGCGCCGCCTGGCGGAAGAAGCCAAGCGCGGGGCGTCGGCGCGCACGCCCGAACGCGTCGGCGGGCGCATGATATCGGTCTATGAGGAGCTGATCGCTGCCCATGCGGGCGGCGGGGATGGCGCGGGTCTGCCCCGCCTGGACGACCGCCGCGAATACCGCGATTGAGGCGCGAGAAAGGAAGCGCCGTCTTCATGCGCTTTTCATGGTCCTCCGCCATGATGCCGTCAAGAACGTGGAGGCACCGACAAGAGGAAGAAATGGGCACTGGGCCTCGTCTGTCTCCTCGCTATGGCGCTTCCCGTGTTTTCCATCGTCCGCCAGATGCCGCGCTCCGCAGCCGCCGGGGCGGCGCGCGGAGGTGGCGTGGGAGACTATCCGGGCGGCGCCCTAGGCGGGCCGCATCTTCCGGGCACGCGTCGTCAGCGCGAACGGCAAGAGCGCTTCCGAGGTCCACGTCCGCACACGCCCGCCCAGGGGGCGCCGGGGCGGTGGGCGCTGGGGCAGCGGGGGCGGGACTGTCGGCATTCCTGTCGCGTTCTAGCAGGCACGGGGCTTTGGCATGACTTATGCAAGGGGGTGAGGTATCATCCCTGCACTACGCCCCGCGCCGTCCGGCGCGCAAGGCCCTTTCACAAAGGCTACCCCCAATTGAAACTGCACGTCAAGCCCTCCATCGTGCTGCTCGTCTTAACCGCCGCGCTTTCCGCCGCCCTGCTAGGGGCGAGTGTCGCCCGCCGTGCGAAAGACGGACACGGACACCTGCATCACCTCGCCAGAAGCCTTTACCGGGCCGTTAAGGGCGAGCCGGCCTCGGCCGCCACCCTGCCCGCCGAGCGGGCGGACGATCCGATGGTCGTCTACGGCGACGCACTCGGCGACGGCTGGCAGGACTGGTCCTGGGGGACGCGCGACCTCAGCCACCAGAGCCAGGTCCATTCCGGCAGGAGTGCCATCCTCCTCCAGCCCGGCGGCAACCGGGGCTTGTTCCTCCACCACGACCCTTTTGACACGGGCGGATACGGCGTCCTGGAAGCGTTCGTCTCCGGCGACACGGCCCCGCGCGTCTGCCTCGTGGACGGCGGCGGCAAGTTCCTGCCTTACACGTCCCTCGCCCCCTACTCGCACCCCGACCCGGCGGGCCGGCCCGGCTGGCGCCTCCTCCGCATCCCGCTGGCCGCCCTAGGCGTTCCGCGCGGTGGGCCGCCGGTCAGTGGGGTCATCTTCCAGCCGGAAGAGAGTGCCCAACCCGCCCTGGCCGTGGACGACGTTTCTTTCCTGCCTGACCCCTCCCTGCCGTCCGCGCCGACGGCTGCCACGGTCGCCGTCACGGTCAACGCCGGGGCTGGGCGGCACCCGATCTCGCCGTTCATCTACGGCATGGCGATGGCCCCCGAGGACTATGTCTCCGACCTGCGCCTGCCCTTGAACCGCTGGGGCGGCAACGACAAGACGCGCTACAACTGGGTGCAGGGCAACGCCGAGAACGCCGCCCACGACTGGGGCTACCGCAACCGGAGTGCCACAAACGCGACCCCGCCACCCGGCCCCTCGTCCGCCGCCGACGCTTTCGTCCGGGCCGACCGCGCCCATGGGGCGGCCACCCTGCTGACCGTGCCGACCATCGGGTGGGTCGCCCGCGACGCCGACAATGCCAACGCTTCCGCCAACGTCCCGAACGGAGGCGGGGAGGGACTGAACGGCGTGGACGGCGCGGTCGCGGGCTACGACCCCGCCGCCAACCGCGCCCGGACCAGCGTCCGGTCGGCCGCCCGCAAGGGCGCACCGTTCACCGACACCCCGACACTGGCCGGGGGCGTCGTGTACCAGGACGAGTGGGTCCACCACCTGAAGACGACCTTCGGCGACGGCGCGCACGGCGGCGTGCAGTTTTTCGCCATGGACAACGAGCCGGATCTGTGGGACTCGACCCACACCGACGTCCACCCGGCCCGCATGGGCTACGACGACGTGCTGCGGAATTTCCTGGAATACGCCCCCGCCGTCAAGGCCGTGGACCCGACCGCCTTAGTCACCGGCCCCGTCTCCTGGGGCTGGACCGGGTACAATTACTCCGCGCTCGACCGGGGCACCGACAACTTCCACACCCACACCGACCAGAACCACCACGGCGGCGACCCGTTTCTGCTCTGGTTCCTCAAGCGGGTACATGCCCACGACGCTCAGGCGGGCCGGCGGAGTTTGGACGTGCTGGACGTTCACTATTACCCCCAGGGTGCCGGCGTCTTCGGCGGCCAGAACGATAAGGCGACGCAGGCCCTGCGCCTGCGCTCCACGCGCAGTCTGTGGGACCCCACCTACCAAGATGAGTCTTGGATCGCCGCCCCGGTAAATCTGATCCCGCGCCTCAAGGGCTGGATCGGCACGGGCTACCCCGGCACACGGCTCGGGCTGACCGAATGGAACTTCGGCAACGACTCCCATATGAACGGCGGGCTAGCCATCGCCGACGCTTTGGGCATCTTTGGGCGCGAAAATCTCTATCTGGCCGACTACTGGGCCTACCCCGACAAGGACTCGCCGGGCTACCTCGCCTTCAAGCTGTACCGCAATGCCGACGGGCGCGGGAACGGCTTCGGCGACATTGCCTGCACGGCATCGAGCGCCGACCAAGGCCGGCTGTCCGCCTACGCTGCCACCGACAGCCGCACCGGCGAGCTGACGCTGATGCTCGTCAACAAGATGTCCAAGGCCACGATCACGGCCCCGCTTGTCATCCACGGCATTGCGCCCGCCGGGACGGTGAAGATGTGGCGCTGCGACGCCGATAATCCTAAACAGATCGTCGTCTTCCCGCCGGCCCCGCTGCGGGCCGTCCTGACTCTGCCGCCACAGTCCGTGACCCTGCTGCGCGTACCGCTAAAAGCGGGCGGTTGAAGCCGCGCCAATAACCTCACAAAGTCCACCTTCGTGGACTCAGACTCCAGATTGGAGTCTTAGACTTCTGCTCTTAACCTGCGGAGGCAGGTTTTGTGCCCTTGTTGGCGCGGTTTCAACCGCCCGTTCTCACGCTCTTAAAAATGAACGCTCTGCTGCAAAAACTCGAAAAACTCACCGCCCCCGACGCCCCGCCTGACGGGGCCGAGGACGCGCACGTCTTCAGCGCCATGCCCACGGCCGAGCAATACGCCGGCCAGGCCCAGGCGCGTGCGCGCTGGTTCCTGCTCGGCGGCGGACTGCTGGCTGGCCTGGTCGCCTTCTCCTTCGTCGCCTTCGGCCTGGACAACATCCTGCTGCCCGTCGCGCTGCTGGCGGGCGTCCTGACCCCGGTCCTGCTGTGGCGCTTCCCGCGCTTCGTGCTCTACGGGACCCTCGTCGCCGTGTGCCTGTTCGAGACGGGGCCGGTCTCGGGGCTGGACGGGCGCCAGTACGCGGACGCCTTGACCGACCGCATCCCCTTCTTCTGGAACGTCAACACCATCTTCCAGATCTACGCCCATGCCGACTTCAAGGGCGTCCCGCTGAACCTCTTCGAGATCTTCATCCTGACGGCGGGCATCTGCTCTTGCCTGCGCGCCGTTTACACTCAGAACACCTCCCTGCGCGGCGGCCCGCTGCTGCTGCCCATCGGGATCTACATGGCGTTCGTCCTGGTGGGCTGGGTCAACGGCATGCTGACCGGCGGCGACTTCAAGGTCTCGCTCCAGGAAGTGCGCTCCCAGTTCTACTTCGGGCTGGCCTATTTGATGGCCGTCAACATGGTCCGGGACCGGCGTCAGCTTTCGGCTATCCTGTGGACGGTCGCCGCCTGCGCCGCGCTGAAAGGCGTCCTGCTGACCCTCCGGCGCTATGTCACCCTGCATGGGCTGCCGCTGCCCGACCAGGGCATTGACGCGCACGAAGAGGTCTTCTTCTTCGACTGCTTCGCCGCCCTGCTGCTCGCCCTGTCCGTCTTCGGCGCGCACACCCGCCTGCGCTGGGCCATGATTGCCCTCTTGCCGTTCGTCCTGCTCGGTAGCCTCGCCTGCAACCGCCGGGCCGGCACGGCGGCCTTCATCGTCATCATCCCATTGCTCGTTCTGGCCGCCTACCAGGCCCTGCCCGCGCGGCGGCGCCTGATCTCCGCGCTGTCGGTGGCCGGCTTCGTCCTCTTCGCCGGCTACTACGTCGCTTTCCAGAACAGCGACAACCTGCTCGCCCAGCCCGCCCGCGCCATAAAGTCCCAGTTCCAGCCGGACCCGCGCGACGCCTCCTCCAACGCCTACCGGGATGCCGAAAACGCCGACCTGATGGCGACCATCCGGTCCGCACCCCTGCAAGGCTTTGGTTACGGCAAGCACATGTTCCACGCCGTCCCCATCGCCGACATCAGCAAAGACTATGAGTGGTGGGACATCATGACCCACAACCAGGTCTTGTGGGTCTGGATGCGCGTCGGCTCCTTCGGATTCCTGGCCTTCTGGATGATGGTCGCCGCCATCATCGTCTGCGCCGCCCGCACCGTCCGCGACCCGGCCGCCGCCCCCGACGTCAAGGCCGTCGCTCTGACCGCCCTGCTGATCATCGGCACTCTCCAGATCTTCGGCCTGCTTGACTTGCAGTTTTCGAATTTCCGCGACATGCTGTTTGCGGGGCTTTGGGCTGGCATGGCCGCCGCCCTACCCACCCTGGCCCCCGCCCCGGCGATGACCCGCAAGGAGGCGGCGCGATGAATCCTAAGATGACCCGTTCGGGTCTGGTGGCCCGCAACGTTCTGGCGACACTCGGCTCGCAGCTCCTGTCGTGGGGCGTGACCTTCGTCTTGACCGTCTACTTGACCCGCTATGTCGGGGCGCACGGCCTGGGCCTGCTGACATTCGCCGGGTCCTTCGCCGGCGTGTTCGCCATCGCCATGGGGCTTGGCACCTCGACGGTCCTGACGCGCGACATCGCCCGCGACCCGGACCGCACCGCCGAGCTGACCCTGGCCGCCCTGTCCCTGCGCCTGCCGATCGGGCTGCTCTCCATCGTCGCCGGGTGGGCCGTCGCCCGCGCGATGGGCTACGGCCCGTCCGTGCGCCTCCTCGTCGCCGTTTCGCTTGCCGCCATGCTCGTCGCCATACTCTCCGATGCCCTCGGCTCGGCCCTGCGTGGCCTCCAGGAAATCCCGCGCCAGAACGCCGCCACCCTCGCCGACAAGGCCGTTCTGGCCGTTCTCGTGGTCTGCCTCATCCGCGCCCACGCCCCTCTATGGATGATCGCCGGTGCCGGCGGCGTCAGCGGGGCCGTCGCCCTGCTCATCAATCTGAGCGCCTTCGGGCCTTACTTGAAGTCCGCGCGCCGTCCGTCCCGCGCCACGGTCAGCGCGCTCGCCCGGCAGGGCCTGCCGTTCCTGACGACCGCCGTCTTCGTCGCCGTTTACGGCAACTGCGATGCCCTCCTGATGTCCAAACTGAGCAGCTTCGAGGCCATCGGCTGGTACGGGCTGGCCAAGCGGCTCGGCGCGACGACCTTGTTCCTCCCCATGGCCCTGACCGGGGCCATGCTGCCCGCCCTCTCGCGCGTCTTCCGCGAGGATCGGCCCGCCTTCGAGGCGGCCGCCCGGCGCATGTTCAACTTCGTCGTCATCTGCGCCGTGCCCTTCGCCGCCGTACTGGTCATGGCCCCCGGACGTATCATCGCCCTGGTCACCGGCAGTGGGGCCGGCTTCGCCCCCGCCGCGCCCGTCCTGATGATCCTCGGGGCGGCTATCATTCTGTGGTTCGTCTCCCAGGCCGCCGGGACCGCCCTGATCGCCAGCGACCGGCAGGCCGCCTTGAGCCGTATCACCGCCGTTTCCGCCTTGATCTGCGTGCCGGTCACCGGCACTTTGATCTTCCTGACCCAGCGCGCGTTCCACAATGGGGCCGTTGGCGCGGTCCTGGGCGACGTGCTGATCGAGGCGTACATGGTCACCGCCTACATCCGCGCCCTGCCGCCCGGCTTCGTCGGCGGCGGCAGCTTCATGACCCTGGCGCGCGCCGCCGCCGCCGCCCTGCCCCTGGTGGGCTTGTTCTACTTCGTCCACGACCGGGCGGGCCTGCTGCTGCTGGTCCCCGGCCTGTTAGTGTACGCCGCCCTATGCTGGCTGCTGCGCTGCCTGCACCCTGCCGACGTCCAGATGGTGCGGCAGATGGTGAAGGGCCGGATGGGAGTCTCATGAACGAGCCCGCAGACACGCCCGTGAACACGCCCCGGAGTGCGCCGGAGGACTCCCCGCAGGGCGTCCCCCCCAAGGTCTCCGTGCTCATCTGCACCCGCAACCGGCCGCAGGACCTCGTCCATGCCCTGCCGACGGTGCTGGCGAACGATTACCCCGACTTCGAGGTCATTGTGGTGGACCAGAGCGACGGCCGCGAGACGGCCGCGATCGTCCTCGCCCTCCAGGGCCGCTGCCCTGCCCTGCGCTACGTCCCGACTGAGACGCGCGGCCTGAGCGCGGCCCGCAACCTCGCGGTCGGTCTGGCCCAGGGCGAGATCATCGCTTTCACCGACGACGACTGCGAGGCGCCGCCGGGCTGGGTCGCCGCGATCGCCCGCGTGTTTGCCGACAATCTGGAGTTCGGCCTGATCTTCGGCCAGGTCCACATGCTGCCGGAGCACCTCGGCCGGGACGTCTCAGTTCCCTGCCTCTACTTCGACGCCCGCCGCATCTTGACGCGCGGGGAGGTCTTCGGCATGGGCGCGAACATGGCCTTCCGGCGGAGCGCCTGGGACCGTGTGGGCGTCTACGATACCGCCCTCGGCGTCGGCGGCATCTTCCCCGGCGGGGAAGACTTCGACTTCTCCTACCGCGCCCAGCGGCTGGGCCTGACCACAGTGGCCGAGCCGTCAGTGGTCCTCGTCCACCGGGCGTTCCGCACAGAAGACCGCTGGCACGCGGTCCTGCGGAGTTATGGGGCGGGCGACGCCGCCTTCTATGCCAAACACGCCCGCTGCGGCGACGGCTGGGCGGCCCGCGTCCTGCTGGCCCGGATCGCCCGCGCGGGGCTGCGGGCTGCGGCCAAGGCGCTGCTGCGCCGGAGGCCGAACAACGATCTGTGCTACTTGCAGGGGCTGGTGGCCGGACTGTGGCGCAGCCTCGGCACGCCTGTGGACCGGCAGACCCGCTTTTATCGGCCGGCGGGGGGGCTGGAGCGCCCATGAGCCGCGAGAAAACGGAAGGAATGAGCAGACTGGCCCGAGTCGTGCGCGAAGAGCGCGGGCCGCTCCCGCTGGGCCTCTGGGCGGTGGACCGCCTGACGTCCGCCTGGCCGCCCGGTGCGGGCGCCCGCTTGCGGACGCGCCTGTACCGGGCGGCGGGAATCACGGTTGGCCGGGGCACGCTGATCGCCGGCCCGATCCAGTTCGGGCTGGGCGGGGACCCGCGCCGGAACCTCCGCATCGGTGCCCGCTGCTTCCTTAACAGCCCGCTGTTCGTGGACGCTGCCGCGCCCGTCACCCTTGGGGACGGCGTCTCGGTCGGCCACCACAGCGTCTTCGTGACCACTGACCACGCCATGGGCGCCCCCGACTTCCGGGCGGGGACCCTCGAAGTCGCCCCAATCACGGTCGGGGACGGGGCGTGGATCGCCGCAAACGTCACCCTGCTGCCAGGCGTGACGGTCGGCGCGGGTGCCGTCGTGGCGGCGGGGGCCGTCGTCACTCGGGACGTGCCCCCCCACACGCTGGTCGGCGGCGTCCCCGCCCGCTTCATCCGGCGCCTGGAGGCCGCGTGAGCAGACACTCACTACGCTCACTGCCGGCCCTGGCCATGCTGCTGCTGTCGAGCCGTTGGAAGACGCGCCGCTGCACCTCGGTCGGGCGCTGGGTGCGGGTCCAGGGCAGCCTCTTCGTTGACAACGGTGGCACCATCCGGCTGGGCGAGCGTGTCCGCCTGCGCGGGTTGCCCCTGCCCATCGAGCTTGCCGCCATGCCGGGGGGCGTCCTCGAGATCGGCGAGCGCACCTACATCAATGCTGGGGCCTCCATCGCCGCGCAGTGCTCGGTGAAGATCGGGGCGCGCTGCGCCATCGGCAACCTCACCCTGATCATGGACACCGACTTCCATTCCACCCACGACCATACCGTCGCCCCGGAGGCGCGGCCCGTCGTGATCGAGGACGACGTCTGGCTCGCCGCCCGTGTCACTGTCCTGAAGGGCGTCACCATCGGGCGCGGGGCCGTCGTCGCCGCGGGCGCCGTCGTGACCAAAGATGTCGCGCCCTACACGCTGGTCGGTGGCGTCCCCGCGCGACTCATCCGGGTGCTGGACAAGCCATGTTCTTGAGCGTCGTCATCCCCACCTTCAACCGCAAGGACAGCCTCCGGGTCACCTTGGACGGCCTGGCCCGCCAGTCGTGTTCCCCGGACTCTTTCGAGGCCATCGTCGTTTCCGACGGCAGCACAGATGGCACCAGCGCCCTGCTGGCCGAGTACGCCCAAACCGCCTCGTTCGCGCTGCGCCCCATCACGCAGGAAAACGGCGGCCCGGCCCGCGCCCGCAACCGGGGCATCCGGGAGGCGCGCGGGACCGTCGTCGTCTTCCTGGACGACGATGTGGAACCCGTCCCGGACTTCCTGATACGCCACGCCGCCCACCATGCCGGCGCAGACAAAGAAGTCGTCATCGGCCCGATGCTGCCCGACCCCGCTTTGCAGTGGCAAGAGCCACCCTGGATCGCCTGGGAACACGCCATGCTGGAAAAGCAATATACTGCCTGGCGCACCGGTGAGTGGGAGGGCTGTGGCCCACACCACTTTTATTCCGGCAACGCCTCCGTGCGCCGCGAACACCTGCAAGCCGTCGGCGGCTTCGACGAGCATTTCCCGCGCCAGGAAGACGTCGAACTTGCCGTCCGCCTGGAAAGGCAGTGCGGCGTCCGCTTCGTCCATGACCCTCAGGCGCGGGGTGTTCATCGCCCCCACCGCCGCTTCGCGTCCTGGCTGGCCGTGCCCCACGCTTACGGGCAGCTCGATGTCGTCCGCGCCCGCCGGGGCGACACCCCCTGGCAGACCGTTCGCCACGGCTACCACGCCCGGAACGTCCTCACCCGCCGCCTCGCCGACCTCGCCCTAGCCGCCCCGCCTCTGAGTGCGCCCCTGCGCGCCCTGCTGCTCGGCGCCGCCACGGTAGCCTACCGTGCCCGCCGGGCCGGGCCGGCTTTCGCCGCCCTTAGCGTCATCTACAATCTTCGCTACCTTGAAGGGGCACAGTCGGAGATCGGCGCGCGCTCCGAGATGCGGCGGCTGGTGTTGAGCCAGTCCTGCCCGTGAAGACAGCCTCGGTGCGCCTCGGAGCGGCGCTCCTCTGGACCGGCCTAGTGACTCTGGTGGCCGTCCTCTATGGGGTCGTCAATGACCTGTGTTATAACGTAAATATGGATGGGCGGCAATCACGGCGCAGTTGGAAGGCTTTTACACTCAGGTTTTCGCCGGCCGTTCGGCGGTGGGGGGAGTAGGGTAGGCAGCTTCCTGCTGCCCTTCTACAAGTGCAGGGTTGTCATCAAGTCGCTTGTTTCCTCGACTCCCTCTCCGTCACCGTATCGGTTCTGAATCACCTCCACGACTTCGAAGTTCGCCAAGAAGAGATCCAATATCCGGGGGTCGAAGTGGGTCCCATAGCCCTGGCATAGAATCTCGCGCGACTCACTGCGCGTGTAGGCTTTCTTGTAAGGACGCCGGCTTGTCAAGGCATCGAAGACATCGGCGACGGCGCAGATGCGGCCATGAAGGGGGATGGCTTCCCCCTTTAGCCCATGCGGGTAACCGCTGCCGTCCCACTTTTCATGGTGCGTCAGGGCGATGATCTCGCCCATCTGGAGCAGCTTCGAGGAAGACCCGCACAGAATGTCCGCCCCGATGATCGTGTGCTGCTCCATGACACCGCGTTCGGCATCGCCCAACCGTCCCTCTTTCAGCAGGATCGAGTCGGGGATGCCTATCTTGCCGACATCGTGCATGATGCTGCCCTGCTGGATATGCTCCGTTTCGTCCGCCGGCAGGTCCAGCGCCCAGGCTAACAGGCCGCAGTAGTGGCTGACGCGGTGAATATGTGAGGCGGTATGCTCGTCACGATGCTCGGCGGCCAGGGCCAGGCGATGGATCGTGTCAAGCTGCGCCTCGTAGATCTGCTGGCGCCCCAGGACGACTTCGCTCATCGCATTTTGCAGGTCGGAAGTCCGTGCTGCTATCATGCGTTCCAAATCGGCCTGATGGTTCTTGACGGCGTCTTGGGCTGCTTTCATCTTGAGCATGCATTCGGTCCGCACATGAAGCTCGTGCCGGTCAACCGGTTTGGTGATGAAATCATTCGCACCCGCTTCCACCGCCTTCATCCGGTCCTGATGGCTGTTGAGCGCAGTGACCATAATGATCGGCACATCTTTGTAGTCCTCTTGGGCGCGGATCTGTGACACCAGTTCAAACCCGTCCATCTCCGGCATCATCCCATCCACCAGCAGGAGGTCGAAGCGCTTGTCCAGGAGCGCCAGGGCCTCCGCCCCGCTCTGTGCTTCTTCCCAGACATGCCCCAGCGATTCCAACTGCGCAGCCAACAGTTCCCGGTTGAATTCTTCATCGTCAACAAGCAGAATCCGCTTTTGGGTGATAGTCATGACTTCCTCTCTTGACCTGCCAGGACTGCCCGGAGCGTATCGGCGAGGGTGCGTGTGTTGAGTGGCTTGGTCAGATAAAGTGCGCCACCTGCCGCCAGCGCCCGGTCCTTATCGCCGTACATGGCATGGGACGTCAGGAAGACGATTGGGATAGCGCGCGTCTGTGGGTTTTGCTTGAGTTGATATGTCGCTGTCAAACCGTCCATGCCGGGCAGAGCGACATCCATCAGAATAAGGTCCGGCGGTAGCCGGAGCGCTTCGGCAATTCCGGCCTCGCCTGTCGTGGCCTGTCTGACGGCAAAGCCGACGTGTTCCAGAACGTCGGTCGCTAGTTCCATGTTAAATGGATTGTCTTCAACGATCAAGATCGTGTGCATTGTCATCGGGGTCATACCTTCCTACGCGGCCAAGCGCAGTGCTGGGAGTGTTTCTGGCAGGAACGTGTTTGATGATGCTTCTAGAAGCGTGAGCGGCAGCGTGAGCAGCAGCGTGAGCGGCAGCGTGAACCGGAAGGTCGAACCCAAACCCGGCCCCTCACTTTCCACCCAGATTTCTCCGCCGTGCATCGCCACCATCCGACGGGTCAAAGATAGCCCCAATCCTGTACCCTGCTGAAGACGGGTATAAGTCGAGTCGACTTGCTCGAACTGACCGAAGATACGCTCCCGATCTTCGGGACGCAGCCCGATCCCGCTATCACAAACGGAGACTTCCAGCAAGCCATTGACAAGGCGCGCTTCGACTGTCACCTGCCCGCCTTGGGGGGTGAACTTGACGGCGTTTGAGAGCAGGTTGTAGAGAATCTGCTTGAGACGTGCCGGGTCGGCCATCAGTGGCGGCAGTTCCTCTTCGACGGCCAGCGTCAGCGCCACCTGTTTCTTAGTAGCGAGCCCTTGTGCGACGGCAATGACGCCCCGCAGGACTTCGGATACCTCCACTGCCTGTACAAACAGTTCCATGTGCCCTGACTCCACTTTGGACAGGTCCAGAATGTCGTTGATGAGCTGAAGCAAGTGCTTGCCACTGGTCGAGATGTTGCCTACATACTTAGTCTGACGCGCATTCATCTCACCGAACACCTGGTCTTGCAGCAGCTCGGAGAAGCCGATGATCGCGTTCATAGGGGTTCGCAGCTCATGGCTCATGTTGGCGAGGAAGAGGCTTTTAGCCTGCGAAGCCGCTTCTGCTGCGGATTTGGCCGCCAGAAGCTCCTGCTCCGCCCTCTTGCGCCCGGTGATATCCGTGTGTGACCCTGCCATCCGGCACGCCCGCCCTGCGGAGTCGCGCAGGGCGACACCACGCGCAAGCACCCAGCGCACTCCGCCGTCTTTGTGCCGCATACGGAACTCTATCTCGTAATTGGGCTGGATTCCGCTTAAATAGTCATCCACCGCTGTTTGCACCAGATGCCGGTCTTCAGGACAGACGTGCTTTATCCAGTTGCCGGGTTGGTTGACAATTTCATCGTCTTCATAGCCGAGAATCGCTTTCCATCGTGGCGAGAAATAGACGGTGCCGCGTTGTATGTCCCAGTCCCATAAACCATCGCGGGAGCCTTGAACGGCGATCTCGAAACGCTCTCGACTTTCGTGCAACTCGACCATCCGTGTTTCCAGAACAGTGTTGGCAGTCCGCAGGCCTTCGCGGGCGTTCGAAAGTCCCTGGGCGGCCTGGATGATCTCCCCCTGCATCAAATTGAAGCTGTCCGCCATTTCTCCCACTTCGTCGTGTGAATGTACGCGAACCGGTGTGATGTCCACCCGTGCATAGGCCCCATCCAAATCGCCTCGCCCGAGCGCCGCCATGGCGCGCGAAAAGTCGGTGAGCGTTCCCGTTGCCAGCCGCCGTGCGGCTTGGGCCACTTCTTCCATCGCGTGGCCGATCATCCCCGGCAAAATCAGCCCGACCGAGATCGTCAGCAGCGCGACGGCGACGAAGATGTCTTCCAGGGCCGCGATCCACTCCGGGTGTCCGGTATGGACGCTGCGGATCGCCAAAAAGTACCCGACGCCGTCTAGGGTCAGCACGAGGAGCATGGATCCCGTTAATTTGGTATGGAGTGACCAGGCATATTTCCGAATGTTCCGTCCGCGCCGGTCCTGCCAGCAGCGGACGGCATAGAAGACGGACCCGGAATATGCCAGTGCCAGTCCAGCCAAGACGGTCGGCAGCCCAAACTGCTCAAAGCCGAGGATCGTCGCCGCCAGCCACACCAGAGAAGCCGCCACGCCCAGCTCGATTGTCCCGCGCGGCGCGCGCCAGGGCCGGCGTATCTCAGGCGCATCGCGCCGGAGCAGCCAAACCGCAATGTTAGGCAGACAAATGCCGATAAGATAAGTCAGGTTCGCCGCTGCCACCAGCCAGATCGGATCACCCGCCAGCAGAAAAGCGATCGCCATGCCTGCTGTCAGCGCCGTCGCCACCCAGGGCGCATCCGTGCGAAGACGCCGGGCGAGGATCTGTGGCAGCAAGCCATCTTCGGCCAACTGCGCCAGCGTTCGGGATGCTCCCGCGAGCGGCTGGATGGTCCCGTGGAACATATTCAGCATCATGAACCAGATCGCAGCCGCCTTGGCAGCGCTCCCGAAGAGCGGCGCGAATGTCGGCCCGAGAGTCTGCGCGAGGTCCCCGCCCAGAGCCTCGGAACCGAGTGTTCCCAGCCAGATGACAGGCAGAATGCCGAAGAACAGCGTTGCCATGGCGCCTGATGCGAACATGGCGCGTGGGACATTCCTCACCGGATCGATCGTTTCCCCGACATGGCAGGCAGCCGCCTCAAAAGCCGGCGCGGCAAACCCGACGAGGTAAAGCCCCGCCATGAAGCTGGTCAAGCTGCCGAACAGCCCGGAGAAGGGAATGGTCAGGTGGAACGTCGTTGCTTGATGCCAATCTACATGGCCGGTCAGCACTGGAACAAGCGCCGACAAAAAGGCCAGGCCCGCCGAGCCGGCGGCAATAGGCACCGTCATCCGCGTGACCCATCGAACGCCGCATAGGTTGATGGCTGCGAATAGCAGGACCAGTCCACAGGCGAGAGCGGGGACTGGGACAAGCGGTAAGTACCACTGATGAATGGCCGATGCGGACAGCAGTGCCGTCAGCCCACAGGTCGGAATCCATCCCCACCAATAGCATGTCCCGGCAAGATTGGCGAGAACGGGACTGTAAGGACGAAACGCCTCTGCACAGGTCGCCGCGATGCCTCCCACGCGATTGGGCCACATCAGGACCAGTTCGATCCAGCCCGGCGCGGCCATCCAGCCCAAAAGCAGCCCTAAGAGCAGCAAAGGGATCGCGGCGCTGCCCTGTCCATGGATATTGCCCTGACCGATAATCAGCGCACCGATAATAAACAGGCTTTGGTTACTGCCCCCCATTGCCAGCGCAGTCGTTCCCATCCATCCCAGAGTGCGTGGGTGGGACGTCTCGGAAGATTCCTTGGATGAACTGGGGTGGGAAAGTAGAGTATTTAGCATCACCTGACAATTATCGGAGTGTTAGCACACTCTCTATAGGCTTATGAGATAGGCTCACGAGATAGGCTTACGAGGTCATCTTCAGGAGGCTGGCTGAAAACACCTCGCCTCGTAGCATAACCCCCAAATCTGTGTTATACTGTGACTGAAATGATTGAGCAACTACCACCAGAAGAGATGCCCGCACCAGAAGAGATGCTCGCACCGCGACAGGACCAGGAGACACTCTCCCGAGAATATACCGTCGCCCACGCCGATCAGCCCGCAACACCGCCCTTGGGTGGCGATTTCTACAGCGCCTTCGCGCTCGAAGGGGAAGCGGGCGATGTCGCCATCGTCATCGGCGACGTGGCGGGGCATGGGCCGGAGCAGGCACTCCAGGCTGAGCACATGCGCGCTTTGATCTCCGACTGCATCACGGTTGGCCTTTCGCCCGCCGAGACCCTGTCCGCCGTCAATGCTATGATCGAGCCGGACCCCCATTTCGAGGGCTTCGGCACCGTCTTCGTCGGTAGGCTTGAAGCCGGGACCGGACGGCTGACCTATGCCAGTGGCGGCCACGAGCCGGCCCTGATCGCCGCTGCGGGGACGCGCGGCCCCGAGGCCGTAGAGGAGCTGGTCGGGACCGGGCCGCCGGTCGGCGCTTTCCCGCCCGCCATGGCCCGCTTCGAGCAGTACGAGGCGAACGTGCCGGCCGGCGGTACCCTCCTCCTCTACACCGACGGCGTTTCCGACGCGCACCCGCCGCAGTCCCGGCTGGAGTGGCTGGGGATAGACCGCCTCAAGACCCTGTTCGCCCGCGTTGCCCCACTCGCACTGGGCCGCCTGGTCGCCACCCTATTGCGCCGCGTTTCCGCCTTCTGCCGGGGCGAGTTCCACGACGACGTCGCCGTGCTCGCCATCCGCCGCCGCCCGGCGCGGACCAGCGCCCGCAAGAAGTGACGAAGGCGTGTGCTGCCTCCCCCCCGGCTCTTGCCCATTCCCTTGCCCCTTGGACAAATCTGAGCGCAGCGAGTGAATTCATTCACTCGTCTTACTCGCCCGCCCCAGCAGGAAAACCCTCGTCCGGTGGCGAACAGTGACACCAGCACTACTTGACACCGTCCCGAGGCCCCCGTGACTCACCCGAAACCCTGCCCCTCCGCCCTAACACGCCGCCGATGCGCCTTGCTGCCCGCGCTCGCCCTTCTGCTCCTCGGCGCCCTGCGGCCCGCCTATGCCGCGCCCGCTCCCAACCCCGTCGTCGTTGGATCGGCGCGCTTCACGGTCATCACCGCTCAGTGCGTCCGTATGGAGTACACGCCCAGCGGCGCGTTCGTGGACGACCCTTCCCTGTTCGCCGTAAACCGCGCCGCCCGCTTCGGCGGCTTCAAGCTGGCCCAGGTTCCGAACGGTGCGACGGTCATTGACACGGGCGCACTGCGGCTGACCTACACGCCCAACGGCCAATCGTTCTCCGGCTCCAACCTGCGGGCCGAAATTCGGCGGGGCGCCCAGCACGCCGTTTGGGCGCCCGGCGCGACGAACCCCGGCAACCTCGGCGGCACGGCCCGAACCCTAGACGGCGCCAAAGGCCCGTTCGATCTGGGCCAGGGCGTTTTGTCGCGCGACGGCTGGTATCTGCTCGACGACTCGCGCTCGCCCCTGCTCGCAGCCGACTGGGTGCGCTCACGGCCCCCGACGGCCGGCACCGACTGGTATTTGTTCGGCTACGGCGACGATTACCGGGCCGCCCTCCAATCGCTGACGGCTGTGGGCGGCCCCGTCCCCCTGCCCCGGAAGTACGCGCTGGGGACGTGGTACTCGCGCTACTGGCCCTTCTCCTCCGCCGACTACCACAAGATCGTCCAGGAGTACGGTCAGCACGACTTCCCCCTGGATAACATGGTGCTGGATATGGACTGGCACAAGGACGGCTGGACCGGCTGGTCCTGGAACCGCACCTTGCTCCCCGACGCTGAGGCCCTGCTGCCCTGGCTCCACGCGCAGGGCCTGCACGTCACCCTGAACCTGCACCCCGCCGACGGCGTCGGTCCCCAGGAGGACCGGTACGCCGCCTTCACCCAGGCCATGGGCGCGGACCCGGCCACGAAGCAGACGATCCCCTTCGATGCCGGCTCCAAGACCTACATGGATGCCCTGTTTTCCACGGTCTTCGCGCCGCTGGAGAAAGACGGCGTGGACTTCTGGTGGCTGGACTGGCAGCAGTACCCCGACACGCGCTCGGTTCCCGACCTCTCCAATTTGTTCTGGCTCAACACCCTGCTGTACGACCACACCGCCCATGACGGCCGGCGCGGCCTGTCCTTTTCCCGCTGGGCAGGGTGGGGCGACCACCGGCACCCGATCCACTTCTCCGGCGACGCCGACACCGGCTTCCCCATGCTGGCGTTTGAAGTGCCGTTCACGTCCACGGCTGGCAATGTCGGCTGCTTCTTCTGGTCCCACGACATCGGCGGCCACATGGGCGGGCGCAACGAGGAGTCCTACGCCCGCTGGTGCCAGTTCGGCGCCACTTCGCCCGTCCTGCGCTCGCACTCGACGCGGGACTCCCAGACCGACCGCCGCCCCTGGAACTACCCCGCCTGGGCCGAAAACTCCATGCGCGCCTCCTTCCACCTGCGCTCCGAGCTGTTCCCCTACCTCTACACCAGCGCCGCCCAGACTGCCCGTGAGACCGTCCCGCTCGACCGGCCCCTTTACTTCGATAATCCGCGCCAGGAAGACGCCTACCACAACGCTCAGGAGTTCCTACTGGGCGACAACCTATTAGCCGCCCCCATCGTGACGGCGGGGGTTGGGCCGGGCCGCGTCGCCGCCCAGACGGTCTGGTTCCCTGCGGGTGCCTGGTACGACGTCTTCACCGGCGAGCGCCACGCAGGCAACACGGACGCCCTTGTCGCCGCCGACATCAATGAGTTCCCGCTGTACGTCCGGGGCGGCGTCCCCGTCCCGATGCAGCCCTACACGCCGCGCATGGGGACAGCCCCACTGACGACATTGCGGGTCCGCTGCTACCCCGGCGCGGATGGCCAGACGGGGCGCTCCACGTTATATGAAGACGACGGCATCACGACCGCCTACGAGCGCGGCGCGTCCGCCACCACGCCGCTTTCCTACACGCGCCGGGGCAGCGCCGTGACCATCACCATCGGCGCGGCGCGCGGGCACTGGGCCGGGCAGACCGCTCGGCGTGCGCTCGTCATCGAGCTGCCGGACACGGCGCGGGCAACGGCGGCGACGTTGAACGGCCGCCCCATCGCCGCCGCCTACGACGCCGCGACTTACACCAATCACGTTACTCTCCCCGCCCGACCCCTCGGCGTGGCGGCTGTCATCGTCGTCCAGGCCAAGCCAGGCGGCTGGGATGCCCTCCACGCCCGCGCCTCCGACCGCCGCGCTCTGGGCGCGGAGCCTCCCAAAAACAACGATCTACCGACGCCGGCCCAGCAGGAAGCCGCACTCGCCGTCATGGGCGTCGGGCTGGTCCGCAAGAGCCAGGCCCCGTACCTCTACCGCGGCACCGTGCGCGACCTCTTCTACGCCCCGCGCGGGCTGCTCGACAGCGACCAGGTCCAGGTCGCCGGCACGGGGACAGCAGCCCTGCCCTTGTCTGGCGCCCCGCTCGAAGTCACCGGCCCGCCGCACGTCTGGCGCGGCCGGACCGTTTTCAAGCCTGCCCAGATCTCCTTCAAGATCAAGGGCGTCTCCTACCGCCTGCCCGCCGCCCCGCCGCCCGCCGACGACCTGACCGGCGCCGACAACGTCGCCGGCACGGCCAAAGTCACCGCCAGCGGCGTCGAAGATGGCTACTCCGCCGAGGGCGCCGTGGACGGCATCGTCGGCGGCTACCCCGGCGACAAGAGCCAGGAGTGGTCGGCTGGCAGCACGATCGGCGCCTCCCTGACCCTCACTTGGGCCACCCCACAGACCATAGACCACATCCTGCTCTACGACCGACCCAACACGACCGACCAGATCACGTCCGGCACCGTCACCTTCAGCGATGGCATCGCCCTCCCCGTCGGCGCCCTGCCCAACGACGCTTCCGCGCCGTTCATCCTGCGCTTCCCCGCCAAGACGGTCACGTCGCTGACTTTCAAAGTCACCGGCGTCAGTGCGGGAACGCAGAATGCCGGCCTGGCCGAGATCGCCGTATTTCGAGTGAAGTAATGGCCGTAAGGGCGCGATTCATCGCGCCCTCTTTGTTTCCTTCTCTCCTTTCTCCTTTTCTCTTCGCATGCCCCGGAACGAGGGCGAAAGGGGAACCGTAAGGGGAACGTCCTGCCCTTTCGGTGTAAGCCCGAGGTGAAAAGAACGCAAGTTGAAGAAACAAACCTACTTCGTGCTATGTGTCTTTCTCACCCTTCTGGGAATGATTACCGGCTGGCAAGTGGGAGAGAACATCGGGATTGCCGCCCTTCTCCCGAATGCCTGGGCAGGTGACGGTGTGGGTATTTTGGTATGGAACATCCATGGTGCAAGTTGGGGTGGATTAATCGGCTTAGGCTTCGGGGTGGCCTGCTGTCTAACCTGGTACTTTTTTGCTCGGCAGCGTCAACCTCAAAAGATAGCTCCCCTGGCTAATTCACCCGATGCCCAAGTATGGCCCCCGACTCCTACTCAAAAGCCGTAATCGCCGCTCCAGCGCTGGATAGTCGCGGCAGAGGGAGACGGTCTGCGGGCGTGGAAGCAGAGCGACGCCGGGGCGCAGACCTACTCTCTCCACGACGGCCACGAACGCCAGCACCTTCTACGCCTTCGACGAGCGCGACAACGTCGCCCATCTGAACAAAAAAGCCGCCGGACCTCTCTCTGAGGTCCGGCGGCTTGCTTCTTGTCCGTCTCTTGTGTTCTTCTGCCGAAGGGGGGTCTCGAACGCCCACGAGGTTGCCCCCAATGGGTTTTGAGACCTCCGCGTCTGCCATTCCGCCACTTCGGCTTTTTCTGAATGGGGCAAAGGTATTATGACGCGGGGGGCACGGTTTGTCAACCGCCGTTCCTCGCGCCTGTCCTTGGGGGATAAAAACTCGCAGGCGAAGCGGACGATCCGCCCGCGCCGGCCCGCGTCTGCACGGGCCGTTGGTCGCCGGGCGGTGATGCGGCGGGCTGGTCTGCGCCCGCCGGGGCCGCTTCGCTGGACTGAGGGCCGCCGCCGATCCTCGACATTGAGGACCGGCGGTAGCTCACACTCATTAAACGACTCTGGCCCCCGTTTTGTTCCCGAACATCTGTTTCTTTTCACGCCGCCGCAAGGGCCGCCGGCCCGACCGCGTGGGCCGCCTCAAGGCTCGCCGTGATGATGACGCCCCGGTTGATCTCCTGCTCGCTGAGGATGATACTCGGGATGTGCTTCAGCCCGCGTTGCTGGCCTCATAGTCGGTCCCGAGCCAGGGGGCGGACCGGACCACGTCCCACGAGCCGATCAGGTTCCGGCGCTCGAACAGACCGAAAAGGGTGAACGCACCCTGCTCCCGTGAGAGTTCTTTTTCCGCCTGCTGAAACTCGTCGAAGAGAGCCCTATCAGTGCCCTCAAAACCTTTCCTGTTGCCGCGAGTATGTTGCTGCGCTGCTCCGGGTTCCCTCTCATGGCCGTGCCGGACGAGGTTGGACGAGTGATTAAAATCACTCGCTCCGCGTTGGACCTGTCCAGGGGACAGAAGAGTCGAGGCGGGAGGGAGAACTGGCAGGGAGGGTAGGGACAAGCCCTATCCCTACGCTCCGAACGACGTTCCGAGGGCCATCCGCGTAGGGGCGAACCTTGTGTCATTTGTTCTAACTATCGTTCCAACTAAATAGCTCTTGAGAATTGTTGATATGTTCTCTAACGCTCATGGCTTTTACAGGCTGCACAACGATTGCCATCAAAGGCTTGCCTGCTTTTTCAGGCGTCTGGAAATTGGTACTTTGAGGTACTGCCAGCCTGAATTAGTTGGAACGAATGGGCTTGTCCCCGCCCTTCCTTCGCCGTCTCTGCCTTATCCTATCTCTGCTGTCCCTCGGACAGATCCGGCGGTAGCGAGTGAATTCATTCACTCGCCCCACTCGCCCTCGCCAGCCGTATGACACTGATCCCCCATCATACTGCACCCGCTGCCGCCCTGTCAAACGCCCCACACTTTGCCCCCAGGTTGCTTCCAGGCTTGACACCTCGCCCCGAATGCGCTACACTAAGCGGGAACACGGCGGCAGGCCGTCGCGGTAGAGAATGGGGAAGCCAATGGCGGCGGCGAAACTGAGCCTCGGGTACGTTCTGTCTTTTTCTGTGGCCGAGGACGTCTTCATGGGCGGCGTCATGGTCACCGACGCCCACGGGCTGCCCCTGGAGTTTCGCTACACCGAGCCGGTGCGCGCCACCCGCTTGCAGCGCATCTTGTACGGCGACGTGCTGGAAAAATACATCCATGGTGACGTCATCGCCGGCAGCCTGATCGAGCGGCTGGAGCAGAAGCCGGACCTGTTCATCGTCGCCGAGCCGGCCCTGCTGGAAACGGTCGGCGCGGCCGGCAAGCGCGCCATCCTGCTGCTCGGCGCGCGCGTGCCGCCCTTGAAGGAGTTCGGCGCGGTCCAGGACATCTCCGAGGCTGAATACTTTTTGCAAGTCACCGACAGCGGCTCCCCCGTCCGCATCCGCCTGCCCGCGCCGGGCGACGCCGCCCTGCGGGCCGAAGCGACCCGCCTGCTGACCGAGGCCGGGCGGACCATGGACCCGACCGAGCCGCTGGCCCGTGTCGAGGCCGCCATCAAGATGTTGTGGGACGACGAGAACAAGGGGCCGGCGCCATAGAAGTCTCCGAAGGACAGCCAGGGGAACAAGGTGGGGAGCGCTCCGGCCGCGCCTGGCAAGCCGTGCGGCGCGTGCTGGGGCGGCTCGCGGCCAATACCGCCGTGCGCGGCTTGGCCCGCTCCGAGATGACGCCGCCGGTCGTTGTCCGCGCCGAACAGTTCGACGCGCCGCCTGCTGTCGCGCCGGGCGGTCGCGCGCGGGATTGGCAGCCGGTCGGTGTGATCCGCCATCTCCCCGCCCCGGAGGCGCAAGCTGGGACGAGCGGCGGGGTCGGGGTGCCCGTCGCCCGTCTCGCGGAAGCCGGCGCCGCCTTCACCCCGCCCGCTGCGCGCCGGATGCCGGTCGTCCAGGCCGAAACGGGCCACTCCGAGAGCGCGGACCTGTTGCTGCCCGCCTTCGTCGTGCGCCTGCCGGACTCGTTCCTGGCCCTGCCCGCCGACCCGGTCCAGGTGCGCCGCGCTGCCCTGCTCGCGGCCGACCCCGGCGGCCCCACCCTCGCAGGGTGGGGGATCGAGCTGCCGCCGTGCCGTGCGCTGCGTCCGCCGCGCGTCCCCGCCCCGCGCGTCCACCGGGGTGGAGACGCGATGATGGGCCGGATCAGCCTGACACGGCGCGGCCTGGAGCCGCCGCCCGGCGTCCCGCTCGTCCAAGCGTTCGCCGCGCAAGGGCGGCGGCTGGCCGAGGCTGCCTCGCTGCCGCCGGGCGATGCTGTGCTGCTGGGCGTCTACCCTGGCGTCCCGATCCTGGCCGTTAGCCGCATCGTCGTGGCCGACGAGGGCCGGAGCCTGCGCTTGTGGCTCAAGCCCGACGTCCTGCGCGGGCGCGGCGGGGCACGTCTGATCACGCTGCTGGTGGGCCGCCAACTTTCTACCGGCAAGATGCTCCAGGCGGCCCTGTGACTGACTCGCGCTCCCTGATGCCGAAGGTGTGAATATCGAAGTGCTGCTCGTCCAATTTCTTGTCCTGGTCTTCACCGGCGCCCTGTGGTGGCTGGCCCGGCGCGACCTGAGTTCGCGTCCTCTACCGCCCCCCGCCACGCCGGCCGACACGCGGGAACTGGAACAACTCTGCGTCACGCTGGAAGCGCTGGTGACGGACCTCGCCGGGCGCTTGGAAGCCGTGGAAAGGCAAAAAGACGTGGAGCGGCAAAGAAGGGAAGTGCGGGGGGACCCCGCCCCTACGAGCGTCCCCGTCTCCTCCCCGGCGGCATCCGCCGAGCCGGAGGCCGCCTCGCACGCCGCCTTGTCCGCCTTGGTAGCCGAAGGTGTGACCGACCCCGCCGAGATCGCCCGCCGGACCGGCCTGGGGCGGGGTGAGGTAGACCTGATCCTCAGTCTGCGCGCCCGGCGCGCTTTCTAGCCATGTTTCTTGACCATATTTCTGACTGTTTTTACTTCAAAGGAGTTTCTTAATCATCATGCAACTGACACGACGCGGCGCGGCGCGGCTCACCTCCCTGGCCGTCTTTTCCTCACTCGCCCTTGCCGGCTGCAACCACGCAGCGGACGGCGGCGGCAGTGGCTCCATGACCAGCCCAACTGGCGGCACCGGGGCCGTCGCTACCATCACCACGCCCAAGGGCAGCACCCTATCCATCAGCCAGCCGCAGTTCTACGCCCAGCTCCAGAGCTACGTCCCGAACGCACAGCAGCTCTCCAACGGACCCCAGCAGGCGGGCCGGACCGTGCTCGGACAGATGCTGCAATCCCTGATGCTGGAAGGACTGGCCCAGGACGAGGGCGTGGCCCCCACCGACGCCGAGATCAGTTCCCAGTACGATGCCTTCAAAGCGCTCCAGCAGGCTCGCCTGGTCAAGCCTTTCGATCAGGCTCTCTCCGACGCCGGCCTGAATGCCGAGCTGGTCGAGCAGCTCCAGCTCCGGCCCCAGCTCACGCAGCTCAAGCTCGCGACCAAGGGCCAGACCGTCTCCGACGCCGATGTCCAGACCTTCTACAACGCTAACAAAGACAAGCCGCCCTACACCAACCCCGCCCGCGTCCACATCAAGAAGATCGCCGTCGGCAGTCTGGCCGAAGCGCAGGACATCTCCAAAGCGATCACCGGCGGTCAGACCTTCGAGAGCCAGGTGTCGAAGTCGCTGGACAAGTCCACGGCGGACGGCGATTTCCCGACCTGGGTGCCTCTAGACCCCATCCCGCCCGCGCTTGCCGCCGTCATCAAGCCCATCGCGGATGCCAAGCCCGGCCAGGTCACCGCCCCCATCACCGTGCCGGGGTCTGGGCCGGGTGCCCGCCCCACCTTCTGGATCGTCAAGGTCGTCGAGAAAAAGCCCAAGGAGACCCTGGCTTTCGACCAGGTCAAGGAGTATTTGCGCGCCCAGATGCTCCAGCAGAAGATCGCCGCCGATCCCTCGATCCAGCAGACGCTCCAGCAGTCCCTGCGCGACTTCCAGAGCCACGTCAAGATCAGCATCCCCGAGACGCAGTACGCTTCGCTCATCCCGCAGCTCACCCAGCCGGCCCCGGCCGCCCCGCCTGCGGCCGCCCCGCCTGCGGGCGCCTCGCCCTTCGCGCCGGCCCACCCGTAGGGAAGAAGCAAGGAACAAGCGCGGATGCTGACCCTGATCGGACTGGGACCGAGTGACACCAAGGACGGCCTGAGTTTGGGGGCCTGGGACGCCCTGCGCGCCGGCCCTGGTCCCCGGTTCAGCTGGGCGGGGGACCACCCCGCTGCTGTCTGGCTCCGAAGCGCGGGCGGCGTCACCTTTGACGCCGCCCCCGACGGCCATCCCAATGCCGAGGCCGCTGTGCTCGTGCTGGCCGCCGCCCGCGCGGGCGGCGCGGCCTGCGTCCTCTCCGGCCATCCGCAGACCCACCCGCTCGGCCTCCTGCTCGCCGAAACCGCCCGGCGCGAGGGCCTGGCCCTGCGCGTCTTCTGCCCCGCTCCGCCCCCCGCCCCCTCGCCCGCCGACTTCGGTGCCCTGGTCGCCATCATGGCCCGCCTGCGCGACCCCGAAGGCGGCTGCCCCTGGGACCTCGCCCAGACGCCCTCGACACTGCGCCGCTACGTCATCGAGGAAGCCTACGAAGTCGTTGAGGCCATCGAAAGTGGCGTCCCCACGAAGCTCGCCGAGGAACTGGGCGACCTGCTGCTTCAGGTCGTCTTCCATGCCCAACTTGCCCAAGAGGTGGGTGACTTCGACGCCGGGGACGTGACCCGCGCCATCGTCGAAAAGCTCGTTCGCCGCCACCCGCACGTCTTCGGGACCGTCTCAGTGAGCGGCGAAGAGGAGGTGCTGAAAAACTGGGAGCAGATCAAGCGCGGCGAGCCGGGCTACGAGGACCGCGTCGGCGTCCTGGACGGCATCCCGCCCGCCCTGCCCGCCCTGATGCGCGCTCTGGAGGTCTCCAAGCGCGTCGTCAAAGTCGGCTTCGAGTGGCCCACGGTAGGGGAGGTTCTAGACAAAGTCGAGGAGGAAATTAGGGAACTGCGCGCCGAGATCGCGCAGGGCGAGACGGCCCGCGCCGCTGACGAACTGGGTGACCTGCTGTTCACCCTGGTCAACGTCGCCCGGCACCTCAAGATAGACCCCGAGGACGCCCTGCGCCGCATGACCTTGCGCTTCGCCGCCCGCTTCCGCCGCATCGAGCAGCACGCTTCTGATATGGGCCGCGTCGTGTCCGACCTGAGCTTGGAAGAGATGGAAGCGGCCTGGCAGGCGGCAAAGGGGCAGGAGTGACCTAACCCCGGCGCGAGCGCCGACCCTTCCCTGTTAGGGAAGGGTTAGAGGCACGGACAATCTAATGCC
>JANOOM010000637.1:0-1917 GCA_031421335.1 Armatimonadota bacterium | reverse complement strand
CGCCCGCCCCGGTCAGCGTCACCAGGCGGACGCTCTCGTCCCCAAGCAGAGCGGCGAGGTCCGTCCGTTCCTGCTCGCGCCCGAAGAAGCGGGTGAACGTCATCAGCAGACGCGGGGCGACCGAAAGCGGGGCGGCTGTGGGGACGGGGGCGCTCAGGGTGGGTGCGGGGACGCTGCCCCGGATCTGCTTCTGTGCTCCGTCCCAGGCGGCGTCCAGGCGCTCGCGCTCCTCGACCACCCAGTCGTCATAGAAGCCGGGCAGCAGCTCGCCCTGGTAGAGGGCGCCGGCTTGACGCAGGCATTGGGCGCGCGCCGAGGCGTCAGGCAGGCGAGCGGCGTCCCGGAGGGCGGCCTCGAAGTCGGCGACGTCGGTGGTGATGGCGGCGGGGTTGAGGCGGACGCCCGCCCGGTCGGCGATCAGCACACCGCTCGCCGGGGTGCCGGGCGGCTCCAGCAGGCGCCGCAGGATAGCGAGGCTTTGCTTGAGGTTGTTGCGCCCCGCGTCCCGGTCGGCGTCGGGCCACAGCGCGTCGGCCAGCTCCTCGCGCGGGTGGGTGCGCCTGGGGAAGAAAGCGAGCCGAGCCAGCAGCAGGGCTGTCTTTTGCGTGCGGAAGCGCGTCAGCGTCAGATCGCCGGATTGAGCGCGCATCCCGCCGAACATTTCGATTCGCCACGGGGTATTCATAGTACTTACAATGGTAGGGGCGGGTAGAATAGTTAGACTTACTTTTCTTATTGTAACACGAAACATGGCGTTTCTCTCTTTTCCTCCGATTTCCCAGCATCGTGACGGGTACGGGCAGACGAAAAAGCCCCTGGCATGAGGCCAGGGGCGAGATGATGCGGCGGCGGTTCTGCTGGCTTCAGTGAGCCGCCTTCTTCCTCCGGGCGACGACGAGGCCGCCAAACCCGAGCGCCAGCAGCAGACCCAGCGAGACGGTCGTCGAGGCTTCCGGCACGGGGGCGCCGGGGCCGATGTCTTTGATAGTGACGTTGTCAATCAGCGCGGTGGAGTCGCCCCCGGCTGAGAGAGAGGCCGCGAAGAGGAGAGCCGCCGACGTGCCTGTCGCTGTGTAAGCGGTGCCCGTGATGAAGTGGTAGGGATTGGTGCCGCCAACTGAGTTGACAGTCTGCGGGGCAGCGATCGCCTGCCCGCCGAAGCTGACGTTGAGGGTAGGGGCGGTGTAACCGGCCCGGCTATTGTCGTAGAAGGAGATGACATACTGGTCGCCGATGGTCAGGCCGTTGATCGTCTGCGCCAGCGTGGTGTCTGCGGACCCATTGGTCTGGAGGAACGCGACCTGGGTGCCGTCGGGGATGACACCGTTGTTGGCGAACGGGCCGCTGCTATTATTGAGGCCGACGCCGTGGCTTCCCCCGCCGATGGTGCCGCCGCCGATGGCGGTCCAGCCGTTAATAGCCCCATAACCCGAACCTATGGCCGAGTTCGACTCGAAGCTGAAATTGGTGATGGTCTGGGCCGAGGCGGGGTGCGCGGCGGCGAGGACGGCGGCGGCGAGGCCGAGGCTTAGTATGCGGGATGTGGTCATGGCACGAGTGCCTTTCATTTTGACTGTGGCTGCCGCCGCGCCGGGCGGCAGCCGTGATTGATGGTGGAGTGCCGGTTACGCTCTGACGCTCTTCCTGCGTTTGGCCGCGACGGCCAGCCCGCCAAACCCGAGCGCCAGCAACAGGCCCAGCGAGATGGTCGTCGAGGCTTCCGGCACGGGGGCGGGCGTGGTCAGCGTCCCGGCATAAGAGCCGTGATTGTCACTGCTGACAGTGTCGTTGACGGCGACGAATAGCTCGCCGCCACCGACCGGGGCAGTGAAAGTGCCGCCATTGCCGATATAAAACCAATCTGTCCGGCCTGGCGTGGCTCTGAATGTGCCGACTACGGCGCCGAGCCTTATGTCC
>JANOOM010000636.1:0-8993 GCA_031421335.1 Armatimonadota bacterium | reverse complement strand
GCCGTACTTCTCGATCATGTCTACGGGGTCAATCCCGTTGCCCTTGCTTTTGGACATCCGGCGGCCCTTCTTGTCCAGAACAGTCGCGTGGATGTAAACATCGGCGAACGGCGTTTCGCCCATGAACGTCAGGCCCGTCATCAGCATCCGGGCCACCCACAGCCGCAGGATCTCGCCCGCCGTCGTCAGCATATCGGTCGGGTAGAAGTAGGCAAGGTCCGGGGTCTCGGCGGGCCAGCCCATCGTGGCGAAGGGCCACAGGGCCGACGAGAACCAGGTGTCAAGTACATCCTCGTCCTGCGTCAGCTCCGTCGTACCGGCCCGCTCGATGGCCTCTTCCATGCTCCGGGCGGCGACCGAAGTGCCGTCGGGGCGATAGTAGATGGGGATGCGGTGCCCCCACCAGAGCTGCCGCGACAAGGCCCAGTCCCGGATGCCGGTCATCCAGTCGAGATAGGCTTTCTTGTAGCGAACCGGGACGAACGTCGTTTCGTCGTTCTCGGCCACATCAACAGCACGCTGCACCATCTCGGTCCCGGCCATCTTCATGAACCACTGGTCGGACAGCAGCGGCTCGATAGTCGTGTGACAGCGCTCGCAGGTCGGGACGTTGTGCTTATAGTCTTCGGTCTTTTCCAGCAGTCCCAGCTCTTCTAAATCGGCCACTACTAGATTGCGAGCCTCATAGCGGTCCAGGCCGGCGTAGCGCTCCCCAGCCTCGGGCGTCATCGTCCCGTCGAAGCCGATGACGGTGATCTGGGGCAGCGAGTGCCGCAGGCCCGCCTCGTAGTCGTTCGGGTCGTGCGCGGGCGTCACCTTGACCGCGCCCGTGCCAAACTCGGTCTGGGCGTAGTCGTCGGCGATCAAGGGGATCAAGCGGCCTGAAAGGGGCAGGGCGAACATCTTGCCGATCAAGCCCGCGTAGCGCGCGTCTCGGGGGTTGACAGCCACGGCCGAGTCGCCCAGCATGGTCTCGGGCCGGGTCGTCGCCACGGTCACCGACCCGGACCCATCGGCGAAGGGGTAGCGGATGTGCCACAGGTGCCCGGCTTGTTCTTCTTCCTCGACTTCGATGTCCGAGATGACGGTCTGATGGAAGCAGCACCAGTTGACCAGCCGCTTGCCCCGGTAGATCAGGCCGGCGTCGTGGAAGCGCACGAACGCCTCGGTGACGGCCTCGTTGTAGCCGGGGTCCATCGTGAACCGGTCCCGCGACCAGTCGTAGGAGCAGCCGAGCCGTTTGAGCTGCGAGAGGATGCGCGCCCCGTACTGCTCCTTCCACTCCCAGACGCGGGCGACGAATGCTTCCCGGCCCAGGTCGTGCCGGGTCAGGCCTTCGCGGGCGATCTCCTTCTCCACCACGGTCTGCGTGGAGATGCCGCCGTGGTCGGTGCCGGGCAGGATGAGGGTCGTGAACCCGCACATCCGGTGCCAGCGCCCCAAAGTGTCCTGGACCGAGTGGTTCAGGGCGTGCCCCATGTGCAGGCTGCCGGTGATGTTGGGCGGCGGGATGGTGATGCTGTATTTCGGCGTGCCGGGGGCCGGCTCGGCGTGGAACAGGCCCGATGCCTCCCACCCGGCATACAGCCGCGCTTCGACGTCCTGGGGTTCGTAGGCTTTTTCCATGTTTTGCTCCCTTCGTGTAAATCCGCGCGTCAGCCTTCCCCGGCCAAGATCTCCCGCAGCGTCTGCCATTCTTCCCAGCAGTCCTCGGGGTCTATGTCCCGAAATCCGCGCTTTTCTTCCATCTCCAGCGCGACCGACGAGCGCAGCATCATGCAGGTGCCCTTGTCGCGCACTTGCAGCACTTCGGCGCGGGTCAGGGGGCTGCCCTTGGCCTCTTCGGCCTGGCGCAGCAGCAATGCCAGCGCGGGAACGAATGTGGGTACGAATTCCATAGTTTCCTCCTCATGTCGCTTCTAGGTGACCGAAAACGCAGAAGCCCCCGCGCCCTTTGCGACACAGGACTCCCAGGGAGACCAGTCGCAAGGACGCGAGGGCTTCACTTGTCTTGTTCTAAGACGTGACCGACGCGCGATACCACCTTGCTTCCCGCCCGAGCCGTTTGGACGACGCGGTCGGACTCTCGATTCTTCGGCTTGCGGCTCCGGGGCGACCTTCGGCAGCGCGTGTGCTGGGGGCGCTTGCAGCCAGGGGCGCCCACTCTCTGGCGCTTGTGCGCCGCTTACTCTTCCCCATCATTGCCGGTTGACAGCGATAAGTATAGCCGGAAAGGCGCAGGCGAGTCAAGTGACTCACTTCGCCCTGAACGGCGGGGCTTTAGAAGTGCAAGCCCTCGCCTCCAAGGCATTTACATCCTGAGAAGAGTAAAAGGCGGGGAGTTGCTTGTTCACAGCACGGGGGTTTAACCCCGTGTCAAATGGCCTCCCCGCGAGGTAACAGGACGCAAGACGCCCCGCAATCCCCGTAAAGTTGCGGTGCGTCGCGCCCCTGTCATCCGCCGACAATGACAGGAGACAGTGGAGACCCCGCATGCAATGACACTCATCACCGCCGGGCGCCCCGCGAGGCGCCCCGAAAAACCGACCGCCGCCACCAACCCGATGCGCGAGCCGTGCGCGGACATGGCGCGCCGGCTGCGCGCGTCGGCAGCCCCATTCGAGATGTCCCATGACGCCCTCGATTTCCTGATCGAGAACTACGCCAAGCTCGTCGAGGGGATACTGGACCCGAGGGCGAGTGCGGCCGGCATCGAGTTCGCCTACAGCCGCCTGCTGGGGACGCGCGGCGGCATCTGCCGGCTGTGCCCGCTCGACGACATGGCCCGCCTGCCCAAAAGGTCCGTGAAGCGCTGGGAGTGGGCCGAGACCCACCTGCGCGACTATTTGGGCCACGCGCCGCAGGTGGAAGCGGTCGTCGCCGTCGCCCAGCGCGTCGAGGACGGGTGGGCCGAGAGCATGGAGCGGTATGTCCTAACCCTGACGGCGCGGATGCGCGAGACCGAGACGGCGGACAAGATCGGCATCCTGAAGGGGATTGACACGGTCAGCCTGCACTTGGCCCAGCGCGAGGTCTTCGCACTTTCGGAACACTTCGCCATTCCGCTGGAAAACACGAACGCTGTCAAGCTGCGCGTCCGCCTTCTGGCCCTGTTCCTGACCCTTCACCGCTGCGGCTTCTGCGCCGCCTTCCCCGCCATCCAGTCTTACCGGCGGACCTTCCGCATCCACGACCCTGTGGCCTACCCCTGGTGGTTCGTGGACTGCCGCCTGACCGAGCGCCAGCTCAACTGGACCCACCGCCGCCTGCCGACCGAGGATCTGGACTGGCGGTTCTGAACTCGGGCACGCTGCGGGACTCAGGCCCGTGCGGGCGGTTGAAACCGCGCCAACGAAGGCACAAAACCTGCCTCCGCAGGTTAAGACTTCAGTTCAGTCATTGATCTAATCTTAGTCCACGCAGGTGGACTTTGTGATCTTGTTGGCGCGGTTTTAACCGCCGGAAAGAAGAAAACCGCTCCATCAGGGCTAACCTAACGCGCATGCCTGGCTGGTCGGCCTGCACAAGACGCTCGACGCTGCCGTGCTGGCGGCCTACGGCTGGCCGGCCGCGCTCCCAGATTCGGAGATGTTGGAGCGGCTGCTGGCGCTGAACGGGGCGCGGGGAACCCACCCCCGCGCAAGCGCGGACCCTCCCGAAACGGGTGGGTGAGGAGTCAGGCGGGAACCGGGGGGTAGGGGCGCTGCTTGCCGCGCCCTATTCACGGTGGGCCTGGCACGGACGACGAGGCGCGATAAGAAGGCGCGATAAGAAGGCGCGATAAATCGCGCCCCGACCTCTTCTCCGGCTCCAAGTTGAAGACGTGCGCGGAGGCCGGGGCGGGCGCGCCCCTTCCCAAACCGCCCCACTTCCTGTATAATCTCCCTAGCAAGAGCAATAGGAGACCGATCCCATGACGCCGACCCGCCGCCTTTTCCTCGCCCTCGCTCTGTTCGGCCTCGCCTGCCTCGTCCCTTGTCCCGGCCCGGCGCGGGCGCAGGAGGGGCAGGAGCTGGGGACATGGGCCTTTTCCTATCCCGACAACACTCGGCCCGGCGCGCTGCTGGACCTGCGGCCCTTGAACGAGAAGACGGCGGGCGAGACCGGGTTCGTCCGCCTGAGCGCCGACGGCCAATCGTTCGTCCTGGGCGACGGCAAACCCGTCCGCTTCTGGGCCTGCGGGTCGGACGTCTACCGGAACTCGCCCCAAGACATGGCCCGCCATGCCCGCTTCCTGGCCCGACTGGGCGTCAACATGGTGCGCCTGCATACGCAGATCGCGCCGGACACAGGCGGCCCCATCACCGACGTCAACGCGAAGGAGATAGACGGCATCTGGCACATGGTGGCCGCTCTAAAGAAGGAAGGTATTTACACGACCATCTCGCCGTACTGGGCGAACGGCAAGAAGGTAACGGGGTGGGGGATCGCCGGTTACACCGGGCAGACCGACTTGTGGGGACTGCTGTTCTTTAGCGAGAAGCTCCAGGCCGGCTACAAAGCCTGGGTCAAGGCACTCTATGCCCCCACAAACCCTTACACGGGCATCGCGCTGGCGAAAGACCCCGCCGTCGCCATTATCCAGGTCCAGAACGAGGACGGCATGTTCTTCTGGACCATGCAGGGGATGAAGCCAGAGCAGCAGGCGGTCTTGGGCCGCAAGTTCGCCGCCTGGCTGACAGCACACTACGGCACATCAGAGGCAGCCCGCGCGGCCTGGGCGGGGGCGGAGGAACCGGCTGACGATTGGGCCAGGGGCCAAGTCGTCATCCTGCCGACCTGGAACCTGACCCAGGAGGAGACCGGACCAAAGGCAAAGAGAGTCGCCGACCAGGTCCATTTCTTCGCCGACACCCAGCGCGGGTTCTACGCCGGCATCGCCGACTACTACAAGAAGACGCTGGGGTGCGGGCAGCTCGTCAACGCCTCCAACTGGTTCACGGCGGACCCGGTGAAGCTCAACGACGTGGAGCGCTACACCTACACGGCCGCCGACGTGGTGGCCGTCAACAAATACTACAACGGCGGCGTGCATTTGGGGGACAACAACGGCTGGCGCATTGACCCCGGCCACCACTTCTCCAATCAGTCCGCCCTGCTGGACCCGCGCGACCTGCCGACCAACTTGAAGCAGGTGGCGGGCCACCCGACCTTGATCACGGAAAGCTCCTGGGTGGCCCCGCTGGGCTATCAATCGGAAGGACCGTTCCTGATGGCCGCTTACCAGTCGCTCACGGGCGTGAATGCACTTTACTGGTTCAGCGCGGACACGCCGGAGTACCGGACCGATCTAGGCTTCTCGTTCCTGGACATCGGCGGCTCGCACCCCTTGATCAAGTGGTCGGCGGACGTCCCGGAGATCATCGGCCAGTTCCCCGCGAACGCCTTGATGTACCGGCGCGGCTATCTCAAGCAGGGGGCGCCCGTCGTGCAGGAGCACCGCGCCCTGGCCGACCTTTGGGATCGCAAGCCTCCGCTTATCGCCGAAGACAAGAGTTTCGACCCGAACCGGGCCGGCACAGGCGCGGGCCAGTCGGCCATCGCGCGCGGCGTGGACCCGCTGGCGTTCCTGGTCGGCCCGGTGCGCGTCTTCTACGGCACAGACCCCGCCCTGACGAAAGTGACCGACCTTTCTTCTTTCAGTGACGCCGCCGCCAAGACCGTCAAGAGCGAAACCGGCGAGATCCGCCTCAACTACGGCAAGGGACTATGCGTGGTGAACGCGCCCAAGGCGCAAGGGGTGACGGGCTTCCTGAACAAGACCGGCCCGGTCGCCCTGGCCGATGTCACGATTACGTCCGGCAACCCCTATGCCACGGTCGCCGTGGTCTCGCTGGACGGTCTGCCCCTGCGCCGCTCGCACCGCGTTCTGGTGCAGGTGGGGACGGCAGCCCGGCCGACCGGCTGGAAGGCGAAGGCGGCGGACTTCCCTTCGGAGGACGGCAAGGCGACCCTGCACGGATTCGAGGTGGTCAAGACGGGGACCGGGCCGTGGCAGATCGTCAACGCCGTGGTCACACTCGCGGTGACGAACCCCACGCTAACGAAGGCGACACTGCTTGATGCGGCCGGCTACGCGGTGCGTTCTGTTCCCGTGACGCGGGCCGGCGGGCGGCTGACGGTGCATCTGCCCGCCGAGACGCTTTATCTGGTGCTGGAATGAAATGGGTGCGGGGCGACGGATGGCGGCAGGGTAGGGGCGCCGCTTGCTGCGCCCTCTTGATGGAAGGGCGGCGGGACGGGCGGCGGGAGCGGAGCGCCTGAGAACAAGCTGGGGAGAGCAAGGCGAAGAGGGCGCGGCAAGCGGCGCCCCTACAGAACCAACCTTCAGCCGCGGAGCGGCTTTCGTCCGTTAATAGACCGGCCCTCCAGGGCCGGGGGCGCCTGCCGCTGGCAATCATCTCACCTCCGGCGCGGGCGGCCACACGCCCTCCCACGCCACCCTCTCCCACGCCGCCCTCTCCCGCGCCGCGCCCGCCCGGATCTCCCGGAACAGGCGCATCTCGCCCACGCGCACCCATCGGCCCTGCGTCACGATCTGCGAGCAGACCTCATCGTCAGGGCCGATGTCCCCGCACTCGATGGCGGCGACGAAAGCCGCGAATTCCAGCGTCTCTTCTGCGCCCGCTTCTGTCCGTACCCGCATCCCCGTCGGCTCGCCGATCTCGTTCTGCATTCGTCCGGCCTCTCAGTCACTCACCTTCATTTACACCTCACGCCGGCCGATACCACCCCGAAGGGCGAGACTTGCGCGGCGCATTCTCTTCCGCCCCTTCCTCGTCCTGCCCGCTGAGGGCCGAGACGGGCGTGATCTCCTTGGCGGCGATCCTCAGCGAATGGACGTCTGAGTGCCCTTCTCGCGCGAGGTCCGCGAGCGTCAGGTCCGCCGCCATCAGGCGGGCCGCCTCGGGCGCGTCGGCGATGATCTCGATGACCGCCGTTCCCTGAAATGCGACGTTGACTTTGTACCGTGTTGCCATGATCACCTGCTCTATTTGCGTACCAATTGCGGCCAACCCCTGCCGGAAGCGGGGGCCGTCTTCAGCCGCCCGATCTCAGCGTCTCGCTCCGCAACTATTCGCTCCCGCTGCGCCCGCTCTCTTGCCAACACGTCCTGCAACTGGTTGATATTCTGGTCATGCAGCATGTCCATATGCGATAGAGTTTCGCGGGTTGTTTCTTCCCGTTCGTACAGGGCGACCCGCAACTCTTTCGCTTCCTCCCTCGCCTGCCGGGTGTCTTCGCGCGCTTCCAGGATCAACGCCTTATAAAGCGAAACCTGCTCGCTCTGCTGCGCTTGCAGTGCGGCCAGGAGCACGCCGAGCGAGGCACCTGGGGGGTCCTCGGCGACGGGAACACTTTGCGCCTGCCGAGCGGCCATCCGCTCGCCGATGATGCGGACGCGGTCGCGGTCGTACCGGGGCAGCCCGTCCGGCCCGGAAGCCGTCGGCCCGAAGTCGCCTTTGGAGGCGCGGGCGCGGACATTGCCGGGCGACTTGCCCAGCAGGGTCGCGACCTCGCGCGTCGTGAGGCTTTCCGGCTGCGCATCCCAGTCTATGCTGCCCTCGCTGCGCGGCGGGGGCGTTGTACTATCTCGCTGTCTCGGTTCGGGGGTATCGCCCATAGCCCAAAGTCTAGCAGAAGCAGCGGCGATTGTCAAGGTGGGGCGGGCGCTGTGTGGGAGCGGCCCCGGCCTTGAAAGGCCGGTCTATCAAGGGAACAAAGGCGCTCCGCGCCTGGGAAGGGGTCAATTCAAAGAGGGCGCAGAAGAAGAGGGCACGGCAAGCGGCGCCCCTACGAAGCAATTCCCAGCCGCGGAGCGGCTTTATTCCTTTAATAGACCGGCCCTTCAGGGCCGGGGCCGAATTATTTTCGGATTTATTTTCCCGAACTCGCCAATTTTAGTAGCCCAGACGACCAACAGGGCCTTATGTGTATGTAAGAACACAAAACCGTTTTACGATACGTTTACGATGGCGTGGTACAGTGGCCTGTGCATAACCATTCATGCACAAGGGAAGCAGTCCTGCCGGAGCAAAATCCTGGTCGCCGTCCCGCTCCGACTTGTTTAATGGCGAAACCGGTCCCTGTTGAAGACCATGCCGCATCCGCAGACGCCTCGCTTCAGGCGAGGGCATTCAGCAAGGAGAAATGACCATGTCACTCGAAGCTCTCTTTCCAGATCGGCCCCAGCCGGCCAAACCTGTGCGCCTTACCATCCGCCGCCGCCTTCTGGGCCGGGGCGCCCGCCTCCGCACCCTGGGCGTGGCCGCCGGCCTGCTGTCCCTGGGCCTGACCTATGGCTTGCCCGCGCACGCCAGCACCAAGAACTGGATAGGCCCCAATACGCTCACCGATTGGTATGCCAATTCGACCTTCTGGAGTACCACAGGCTTTCCCTAGGCCAGCGACGACGCCGTGAATAGCGCCCTCACCAAGCCGATGACTCTGGGCACCGATGCCTCCGTCAACAGCTTCTTCAGCAATAGCGCTTTCACCCTCAACGGCGGCGCGTTCAGCGGCTCCCAACTCAATTCCGCCAGCACGATCCAGGTGAACAACGTCTTCACCCTCAACGGCGGCAGGATCAACAACTTCACCCTCAATGCCGGTGTCCAGCAGACTGGCGGCCCTGCGCCCTCGTCGGTAGTGGTCACCAGCAACCTCAGCACCCTGAGCAACACCATCGTCAACGCAAACGTGGACATGACAAACCCCAACGCTTACCTGCGTCTGCTCAATGCGAATACGGTCAACGGGACGATCACGATGGCAACGACAAGCCACGGCCTGGACATCTACAGCACCAACGATAGCCTCACACTGAGCGCCACGGGCAGCTTGACCGGCTTCGGCAACGTCTACCAGGACGGCAGCGGCGGCTTCCTCATCAACAACGGGCTGGTCAACGCTAACGTCAGTGGCAATACGCTGGCCCTGACCAGACCAACACGACCAACAACAGCGGCGGGACGTTGGAAGCCACGAACGGC
>JANOOM010000635.1:0-2132 GCA_031421335.1 Armatimonadota bacterium | reverse complement strand
ACCAGGAGAAGGACCGGGAGATCGCTCGGCTGAGTGCGGCGCTGGTGTCGCGGGAGGTGGAGGGGCAGGTGCAGAGGCTCAAGGCGGAGGGGCGGGTGGTGCCGGCGACGGAGCACCTGGCGCGGGCGCTGCTGTCGGTGCCGGCGGGGGCGCTGATCACGCTGGCAGAGGGTGACGGGGCGGTGCCGGTGAGCGAAGTGTTCCTGGCGTACTTGCAGGCGTCGGCGCCGGTCGTGCGCTTCGGGGAGATGGCCCTGCCAGGGACGGGGGCGGCGACGGGACCGGGGGCGCGGTCGCACCATCACCCGGAAGGGGACAAGCCCGCCCTGACGGCGGACGAGGAAGCATTTCTGAGGAAGCTGGGGCTGGACCCGGCGGCCGTGCAGCACATGATGCGGCACGGGCATCTGCCGGCCCATGCGGCGAAAAACAACTGACCGAGAAAGGGAATTAACCGATGGCACTTGTCAAGTCAGATATTGGGCCGCTGCTTAAAGCGGGCCTCAAGACGCAGTTCTTTCAGACGTTCGCCGAGACGCCGTCCATGTACGACCGGATCTCGACGCTCATCCCTTCGGACAAGGACACCGAGCAGTATGCGTGGCTGGGGGCGCTGCCGGGCGTGCGGGAGTTCCTGGACGAGCGGCAGTCCCAGGACATGACGCCCTACAGCTACGCGATCAAGAACAAGACGTGGGAGTCTACGATCTCGGTAGACCGGGCGGCCCTGGAGGATGACCTGTACGGGCAGATCCCCCTGCGGATCAAGCAGATGGCGATGAGCGCCAAGCAGCATCTGGACATCCTGACGTTCGGGATGCTGGCGGCGGGGTTCACCCAGAACGGGTACGACGCGGTGCCGTTCTTCGGCACCCACGCGCAGGGGGGCGCCCAGTCGAACCGGGGGACGGACGCGCTGAGTGCGGCGTCCTTGCAGAGTGCAGTCACGGCGATGATGCGGTTCACCGATGACCAGGGGAAGCCGGCGGGGGTCAGCCCGGACCTGCTGGTGGTGTCGCCGGAGCTTTACTGGGAAGGGCGTGTCTTGCTGGAGTCCACCTACTACCCGGACCCGCTGACGGCGGCAAGCCAGTTGCTGGCAATGAACCCGCTGATGGGGAGCCTGAAGCTGCTGTCGTCGCCGTACCTGGTCAGCCCGACGAACTGGTTCCTGCTGGACACCAAGCGGATCGTCAAAGCGATCGTGCTCCAGATGCGGAAGGACTTCGAGTTCACGGCCCTGGACGATGAGGACAATGCGTTCATGCGGGACACCTTGTACTACGGGGTGCGGGCGCGCTACAACTGCGGGTTCGGGGACTGGCGGGGGGCGTATGGGGCGATGCTGTAGGACCTAACCCCGCCGCAAGCGGCGACCCTTCCCTGTTAGGGAAGGGTGAGGAACCCACCTCCTTGCTTTGTCACAGGTGACTTCGCAGGGGTCCTCCCGGAGCGGGAGGACGAGGAGTTAGGCCAGGCGAAGGAGAGGGACACGATGGCGGTGCTTGTGATCGGGACGGCGGACATTAAGCGGCTGTGTGCGGTGTCAGCGGGGGATCTGTCGCATGACGCGGACATCGCGGCCCTGGTGGCGGTGGAGCAGCCGGCGTGGGAGTATGGGATAGACCCGTCGGTCGTGAAGGCGGCGCTGGCGGCGACACTCGCGCCCCCGGCGCGGGACAATCCGGGGCTGGTGGCCGCGCTGACTTTGGGGGTGGCGGAGCTGATGGCCGGGAGCTATCTGGTGCAGGTGGCGCGGTCGCCGGACTTCACGGATGACCTGGTGGCGGTCTCGCTGGCGCTGGGGTCGGCGCCGCCCTCGCTGACGATCTCCTCGGCCCAAGTCAAGCGGCTGTGCCAGATTGGTTCCGATGACACGTCCCAGGACGGGGACATTGCTGCCTTGATCGGGGCGGAGCAGTCGGCGTGGGAGTTCACGATTGACCCGGCCGTGCTGGCGGCGGCGGGGGCGGACGCGCGGCTGGGGGCCTTGCTGGCGCTGGGGCTGTCCGAGCGGATGGCGGGGAGCTACCTGGAGCAGAAGCTGCGGCTGCCGGGCTACACGGACGACTTTCATATCGGCGGGCTTGACGTGTCGGCGTCGAAGACGGACAGCCTGGCCCAGCTCGCGG